>DATMGW010000232.1:0-3055 GCA_035555295.1 Caldimonas sp. | reverse complement strand
GGGATGTCGACGACGACGGTGCGCAGATCGATGCGAACCATCTGCTGGACGCCGGGAACGAGGATCACCATCCCCGGGCCCTTGACGCGCCAGAAGCGCCCGAGCTGGAACACGACGCCGCGCTGGTACTCGCGCAGGATGCGCAGCGAGCTGGCCGCAAGCAGCGCCAGTACGGCGAGGGCAATCGAAAAGCGAATCATCGCGAGACTCCTTGCGTTGCGGCCGTTTCAGCGGCCGGGCTCACTTCCAGGACGAGACCATCGACTCGCGTGACGCGTACGCGCTCGCCGGGGTGCAACGGCTGTTCGGCGCGCGCCTTCCAGCGCTCCCCGTCGACCGTGGCCCAGCCTTGTCCGCCGTCGAACTCGATGACCTCGCCGGAGGCGCCGATCATTCGCGGCGCGCCGCTGACGACGGGCCGCCGCCGCGCCTTCGTCGCCATGCCGACAACGCCGATGACGAACGCGGCCGAGACCAGCGTCACGGCGCCGATCAGCGACCGCGGAATACCGAAACCCGGCGCGTCGCTGTCGATCAGCAGCAGGGCGCCGAATCCGAAGGCCGCGACGCCGCCGATGCCCAGCGTGCCGTAGCTCGGCACGAAGGACTCGGCGACGAAGAAGGCGATGCCCAGCAGGATCAGGCCCAGGCCAGCGTAGTTGATGGGCAGCATCTGCAGCCCCCACAGCGCGAGCAGCAGGCACACGCCGCCGATCACGCCGGGCGCCACGAAGCCCGGGTTCATGAACTCGAAGAGCAGGCCGTAGACACCGAGCATCATCAGCACGAGCACCAGGCTGGGTTCGCTGATGACGGCGAGCAGGCGGCCGCGCCAGTCGGGCTCCAGCGTCACGACGGGAGCGTTCGCCGTCGCGAGCTTCACGCTGCCCGCGCCGCCGGAATCTCCCCCCATCGCGATCACGCGGCCGTCGAGCTGGCGCAGCAGGTCGTGCAGGTCGACGGCGATGAGGTCGATGACCTTGCGCGAGAGCGCGTCGCGCGCCGACAGGCTGACGGACTCGCGCACCGCCTGCTCGGCCCACGCGGCGTCGCGTCCGTGCAGCTGGGCCAGGCTGCGGATATAGGCGGCGGCGTCGTTGACGCGCTTGGCGGCCAGCGTGTCGTGACTCGCCGCGGACGCCGATGCCGCGCTGGCAGGCCTCGCGGGTGGCTCTGCGCCCGTACCGGGCAGGGGCATGCCGATCTCGATCGGCGTCGCCGCGCCGAGGTTGGTGGCCGGCGCCATCGCCGCGATGTGCGAGGCATACAGGATGTAGGTGCCGGCGCTGGCGGCACGAGCGCCCTGCGGCGCCACGAAGCCGGCGACCGGCGTCGGCGACGCCAGGATGTCCTTGATGATGCTGCGCATCGCCGTGTCGAGGCCGCCCGGGGTATCCATCTGAAGCACGACGAGCTGGGCGTGCTCGCGCGCCGCCCGATCCAGCGAACGGGCGACGTGTTCCGCCGTCGCCGGGCCGATGGCGCCATCGATGCGCAGCACGACCACCGGCGCTGCGGTCGCGGCGTTCGAATCGCGCACGCCGGCGAGCGCCGCGAGCAGCGCGAGCGAGCATGCGAACCAGGCGCTGCGTTTCATGGCGAGCTTTGCAGCAAAAGCACAGCGTACACCCGCGGACCGCCGGAAGGGCGGAGGTCGACCGACGCGCTCGACCGCGCCGTTCGTGCGGCGTAGCATCGCGCTCCGCCGCCGCGCGAGCGCGGCAGCGCATCGACAGGAACGAACTGCCTTTCATCGTCGGAGGGGCCATGAGCTATCACCTGGAAGGTCGTCTTCTCGAGGTTTGCAACTGCCGCGTCCTGTGCCCTTGCTGGATCGGCGAGGATCCCGACAACGGCACCTGCGACACGATCGTCGCGTGGCGCATCGACACGGGCACGGTCGACGGCGTCGACGTCGGCGGCAACACGATCGCCGCGGTGGCGCACGTGCCGGGCAGCATCCTCCAGGGCAACTGGACTGCTGCGATCTACGTCGACGACCACGCCTCCAAGGCGCAGGAGGCCGCGCTGCTCGAGGTCTACACCGGCCAGGCCGGCGGTCCGGTCGCGGACCTCGCCAAATTGATCGGCCCCGTGGTCTCGGTCGAGCGCGCGCCGATCCGCTTCGACGTCGTCGGCGGCAAGGGCACGCTGGCGATCGGCAAGGAAACCTACGCCGAGCTCGTTCCCTACCAGGGCCCGACCGGTACGACGACCACCCTGTCCGAGACCGTGTTCTCGACCGTTCCCGGCGCGCCGGTGTTCGTCGGCAAGGCACCTACCTATCGATCGAAGAACGCCGCGCTCGACGTCGACCTGAACATCAAGGATCGCAACGCGCTGCAGAGCACCTTCGTATTCGACGCCTGAGCGCACCGCAGCGGGCAAACGGGGCGTAGTGCCTACGGCGGCCGACTCCTCGATCGGCGTGCGCACCGTGCTGCTCACGACGGTGGCGATGTGCGCGTTCGCGGCCAACTCGCTGCTGTGCCGTCTGGCACTGCAGCATGCGAGCATCGATCCGGCCAGCTTCGCCAGCATCAGGCTGGTCTCGGGCGCGCTCGCACTCGCCCTCATCGTGCGGATGAAGCCGGGACGATCGGCGCCGGGCCACGCCGACTGGCTCGCGGCGGCGATGCTCTTCGCCTACGTCGCGTTCTTCTCGTTCGCCTATCTCACGCTCAGCGCCGGGACCGGGGCACTGATCCTGTTCGGCGCGGTGCAGGTGACGATGTTCAGCGCCGGACTACGCTCCGGAGAGACGTTCCGGCCGATGGCGTGGATCGGGCTCGTGCTGGCGGCGGCCGGCCTCGTCTACCTCGTGTCGCCGGGCCTCAGCGCGCCACCGCTGCTGGGCGCCGTGTCGATGGCTGCCGCCGGCGCGGCCTGGGGCGTGTATTCGCTGCGCGGGCGCGGGATCACCGACCCGCTCGCCGCGACCGCCGGCAACTTCCTGCGCGCGGCACCGTTCGCGCTGGTCCTGAGCGGGCTGCTCGCGGCTCGTGTTCACGCCGACGCGGTGGGCGTGGCACTTGCAGTCGCTTCCGGTGCGCTG
>DATMGW010000231.1:0-3457 GCA_035555295.1 Caldimonas sp. | reverse complement strand
ACGGCCGTCGATCGCGCCGAAAGCGAGCCCGATCTCGCGCGCCGCCTGAACGCCGAAGCACCCGCCGTCCTGGCGCGAGAGGCCGCGTCGCTTGGCGCCTGGCTGGTTCACTACAGCACCGACTACGTCTTCGACGGCAGCGGCGACGCCGCACGCACCGAGGACGCGCCGACCGGACCGCTGAACGTCTACGGGCGGACCAAGCTGGAAGGCGAGGAGGCGATTCGCCGAAGCGGGTGCCGCCACCTGCTGCTGCGCACGAGCTGGGTCTACGGCACGCGGGGCGACAACTTCGCGCGGACGATGCTGCGCCTGGCGCAGGGGCGCGACCGGCTCTCCGTCATCGACGACCAGATCGGCGCCCCCACCGGCGCCGAGTTGCTAGCCGACGTGACGGCACACGCGATTCGCGCCGCGATGGCACGGCCCGCGCTGAGCGACACCTATCACCTCGTCGCGAGCGGCGAGACGAGCTGGTGCGGCTACGCCCGTCACGTCATCGAGTTCGCGCGCGCGACGGGGGCTCCCCTGAAGGTCGCCACCGACGCCATCGACGCCGTGCCGACGAGCGCCTGTCCGCTGCCGGCCGCACGGCCGAAGAATTCGCGCCTCGACACGAGCCGGCTTCGGGACGCCTTCGGGCTGACCTTGCCGCCCTGGCAGACCGGAGTCGACCGGATGCTGCGCGAGCTCCTGACCTGACGGAACCCGGTGTCGAGCGCCAAGGCCCGCAAGGGCATCATCCTCGCCGGCGGCTCCGGGACGCGTCTGCATCCGGCGACGCGCGCGATCAGCAAGCAACTGCTGCCCGTGTACGACAAGCCGATGGTCTACTACCCGCTCAGCACCCTGATGCTGGCGGGCATCCGGGACATACTCGTCATCAGCACGCCGCACGACACGCCGCTGTTCCACAACCTCCTCGGCGACGGCTCGCAGTGGGGTCTCGCGATCAGCTATTGCGTTCAGCCCCGGCCGCAGGGCCTCGCCCAGGCATTCGTTCTCGGCCGCGAGTTCGTCGGCGGCGCGCCGAGCGCGCTCGTACTGGGCGACAACATCTTTCACGGACACGACTTGCATTCGCTGCTGCGCGCGGCGTCGGCACGACCGCGTGGGGCCACGGTGTTCGCCTACCACGTGCAGGACCCGCAGCGCTACGGCGTCGTCGCCTTCGACGCCGACGGTCGCGTGCTCAGCATCGAAGAAAAGCCCGGCGCACCGAAGAGCAACTACGCGGTGACCGGGCTCTACTTCTACGATGAGCAGGTCTGCGACATTGCCGCCGCCATCCGTCCTTCGGCGCGCGGCGAGCTCGAGATCACCGATGTCAACGCCCATTACCTTCCCGCAGGCGTACTGCAGGTCGAAATCCTGGGCCGCGGCTACGCCTGGCTAGACACGGGCACGCACGACAGCCTGATGGAGGCCGGGCACTACATCGCCACGCTCGAGAAGCCTCAGGGCCTGAAAGTCTCGTGTCCCGAAGAGATCGCCTTTCGCTCCGGGTGGATCACGCGCGACGAGCTGCTCGCGATGGCCGGGTCGATGCTGCAGAACAGCTATGGTCACTACCTGCTGCAGATTGCCGACCGTCGGGTCTTCTGACTACTCATGAACACCATGCCCTTGCACGTACTTCCCGTCATCCTCGCCGGCGGCAGCGGCACGCGGCTGTGGCCGCTTTCGCGCGCGCTGCATCCGAAGCAGTTCCTGGCGATTGCCGGCGAGCAGACGCTCTTTCAGCAGGCGGCGCTGCGCCTGGCCGGGCTGGCCGGCGCCAGCATCGACGTCGCCGCGCCCTGCGTCGTCGCCAACGAGGAACATCGATTCACCGTCGTCGATCAATTGCTCGGCACGGGAATCGGCCCCGAGACGGTCCTGCTCGAGCCGGTCGGGCGCAACACCGCGCCGGCGTTGACGCTCGCCGCGCTGCAGGCGACCCGGGAGGGAGCCGACCCGATCCTCGTCGTCGCGCCGGCCGACCACGCGATCGCCGACCGCGCGGCTTTCACGGCAGCGCTGCGCCGCGCCATCGCGACCGCTTCGGGCGGCAACCTGGTCGTGCTCGGCGTCCGCCCGGATCGGCCGGAAACGGGCTACGGCTACATCCGTGCCAGCGTCGGCGACGACGCGACGGCCGTGCCGGTCGCCGCGTTCGTCGAAAAACCCGACCCGGCCACCGCTCAGCGCTACGTCGATGAAGGCGGCTACTACTGGAACGCCGGCATGTTCGTCCTGCGCGCCAGCGTCTGGCTGGCCGCGATCGAGCGCTTCCGCCCCGACATCGCGACGGCCACACGATCGGCGTGGCGCCAGTCGGCACGCGACGGCGCCTTTCTGCGCTTCGACGCGGCGTCGTTTCGCGCCATTCCCTCCGAGAGCATCGACTATGCCGTCATGGAGCCGGCAAGCCGGCCCGGCTCCGGAGTCGCGATCGAGATGGTGACGCTCGCCGCCGGCTGGAGCGATCTCGGTGCCTGGGACGCCGTGTGGCAAACGGCCGAGCACGACGCTTCGGGCAACGCGAGTCGGGGCGACGTCATGCTGTCGGACTCGCGCAACACGCTCGTGCACGCGACCAGCCGCCTCGTCGGGGTGATCGGCCTCGACGACGTGACGGTGGTCGAGACGACCGATGCGGTCCTCGTCGCGCATCGCTCGAGCAGCCCCGCGGTCAAGGAGATGGTCGCTGCGCTCGACCGCGCCGGTCGCTCCGAGGCCAGCGCGCATTGCCGCGTACAGCGGCCCTGGGGCTGGTACGAGTCGATCGACCAGGGACCGCGCTTCCAGGTCAAGCGCATCATGGTCAAGCCGGGGGGACGCCTGAGCCTGCAGATGCACCACCACCGGGCCGAGCACTGGATCGTCGTCTCGGGGACCGCCGAAGTGACGGCAGGCGAGGCCGTGTCGCTGCTCTCCGAGAACCAGAGCAGCTACATCCCGATCGGCCAGATACACCGCCTTGCCAACCCCGGCAAGGTGCCGCTCGAGATCATCGAAGTGCAGTCGGGCGCCTACCTCGGCGAGGACGACATCGTTCGCTACGAAGACAGCTACGGCCGCAGCTGAGAGGCGCGGAGGCGCCGCGACAGGCAACGGACTCCCTAAGCGCGCGTGCCTGCCGCAACGACCAGCTGGCACGGCCCTTCGAATCGACCGGCGCGCTCGAACTGCGCCAGCTCTGCCGCGATCTCCTCCCACGCGGCAGCCTGTGCCCGAGCGTCCAGCGAAGCGAGCATCTGGTGCAGCGCACCGAAGGATTCCTGCTCGAAGCGCACGCACTCGGCGGCAGACGACAGTCGCACCGGCGCTTCGATCAGGCGGCTGCTCACGTCGACGAATCCCGCCTTCCTGAAGGCCTCCTCCAGGACGCCCGCGCCACCGAGGCTGAACGAGCCCGGCTGACCTGGCAGCGGCGACGCCAGCGCGGCGCGAGTGCGGATGACGGACACGGGAA
>DATMGW010000230.1:0-4644 GCA_035555295.1 Caldimonas sp. | reverse complement strand
GCGTCGAGCAAGACATCGACACCGCCCTCGGCGAGGGCACGGACGACGACGACGCGCGGACGCCACGCGCCGTCGGGGGGCGCGCGGCGCAGGGCCAGCATGTCGCGCATCTCGCGTGCCGTCTGCTCGGCGAGCGGCAGGTCGCCCTTGCTGACGGCGAGCACGTCGGCGATCTCCAGCGTTCCCGCCTTCAGCGCCTGGACGTCGTCGCCGAGGCCGGGCGGGCAGACGACGACGCGCGTGTCGGCGAGGGCGGCGATGCGGGTCTCCGACTGCCCGGTGCCGACGGTCTCGACGATGATGCGATCGAACCCGGCCGCATCGAAGCAGTCGACCGCCGCACGCGCCGCGCGCGACAGCCCGCCGAGTTCGCCGCGCGCCGAGAACGAGCGCACGAAGGCATTCGGGTGCGCGCCGTGCTCGCCCATGCGGATGCGGTCGCCGAGGACGGCACCGCCGGTGATCGGGCTCGACGGATCGAAGGCGACGACGGCGACCTTGAGGCCGCGCCCCAGCCAGGCGCCGAGCACCGCGTTGACGAGGGTCGACTTGCCGCTGCCGGGAACGCCGGTCACGCCGAGGACGCGCGCCCGGCCGGCGCGGTCGGCCAGCGCCCGCGCCGCTTCCGTCGCGCCCGTGGCCGCATCGTCGAAGAGCGTCAACAGGCGGGCGATCGCGCGCCGGTCGCCGCCGAGCGCCTGCGCAGTCAGACGCTCGGCAAGCGAAGCGCTCGTCATGAATCAGACGAAAGCGAGCGGTTGGCCGAAGCCGAGGTCGCGGCGCAGGCGCGTGCAGATCTCCTCGTTGCTCAGGCCGGCGCGCGCGCCGTCGACGACGGCGGCGAAGACGTTGCCGCGGGCGTCTTCGGCGGCGCGCGTCAGCGCATCGAGCGCGGCGGCCACCGCAGCGGGCGAGCGCGCCGCTTTCCAGGCCGCGAAGTCGGCGAGATGGCGCTGCATCCGCGCCGGATCGGGCCGCTCGACGGACGGGCGCGCCGCCGCGTCGTCGTCGGCGCGATAGGCGTTGACGCCGACGACGGTCTGCTCGCCGCTGTCGACGCGCTGCTGGAAGCGCAATGCCGACGCACCGATCATCCGCTGCACGAGACCCGACTCGACCGCCTGGTACATGCCGCCCGCGTCGTCGACGTTCTTCATGATGGCGAGGATCTTTTCTTCCATCGCGTCGGTCAGCGACTCGACGTAGAACGAGCCGCCGAGCGGGTCGATCACGTCGGTCAAGTGCGCTTCCTCGCGCAGGATGTTCTGCGTCGCCACGGCGATCCGCGCCGCCGCCTCGCCCGGGACCTGGAACGCTTCGTCGTAGGCGTCGGTGTGCAGCGACTGCAGACCGCCGAAGATTCCGGCAATCGCCTGCGCCGTGACGCGGGCGATGTTGTTGAGCGGCTGCTGGCGCGTCAGGTCGACACCCGAGGTCTGGGCGTGGAACTTGAAACGCCAGGCGCGCGGGTCCTTGGCGCCGAGTCGCTCGCGTGCCAGGTGCGCCCAGATGCGCCGGCCGGCGCGGAACTTGGCGATCTCCTCGAAGAAGCTGAGCGAGATGTCGAAGAAGAAGGTGAAGCGCGGCAGGAACTGGTCGGGGTCCATGCCGCGGCCGATGCAGTCCTCGGCGTATTGCACGGCGCTCGACAGGGTGAACGCCATCGCTTCGGCCGGCGTCGCGCCGGCCTGCTGCATGTGCTGGCCGACGACCGACATCGGGTTCCAGCGCGGCACGCGCTCGTTGCAGAAGGCGATGTGGTCGAGCAGCACGCTCCGCGCCCCGGGCAGCGAGAGCCGGTAGAACATGTGGTTGGCGACGAAGTGCGACAGGTAGTCGCTCTGGTTCGAAGTGCCCGTGACGGCGCTCCAGTCGATGCCGCGCCGCTCCGCGGCGACGAGCATGAAGGCGAGCAGGGTGAACGGCGACGGGTCGTTCAGCGCGCAGGAAATGCGTGCGAGGTCGACGCCTTCCAGGCAGCGGTCCATGTGATCGGCGTTGTCGACGACGACGCCGCAGGTGCCGAGCAGCTCGGGCTCGACCGAGTCCATGTCGTAGCCGCGGTAGACCGAGTTGCAGGGAATCAGCGAGACGGCGGTCGCGCCGCGCGCCATGATCTCGAGCAGGCGCGCGTTGTAGTCGTCGGGCGTGCCGAGGCCGATCAGCTGGCGCTGCGTCCAGGTGCGGCCGCGATGCATGGTCGCGTAGATGCCGCGGGTGTAGTCGGGCTGGCCGGGATAGCCGGGCGCATCGGCCTGGCCGTGGCCGGCCCAGTCGCCGGCGTCGTAGAGCGGCCGGATGGGAATGCCGGAGACGTTGGCGGTCGGCCGCTCGGCGCCCATCGTTTCTCGGTACTCGCGTTCCCAGAGCGCGCGGCGCGCCGAGGCGACTTCGGCGAGGAGCGGCGCTTCGCTCGGCTTGTTCATGGCTGTGCTCCGGGTTCGGAGTGCTCCCCCGCCGCGCGCGCTTCGCGGGCGTAGGCGCGGATCCGCGTCGTGACCTCGTCCATCGTGCCGCCGGGATGGAAGACCTGGCGAACGCCGCTCTCGAGCAGGACTTTCTCCTCGTTGTCGGGGACGATGCCGCCGACGACGACGCGCATGTTGCCGAGGCCCGCATCGCGCAGCGCCTGCATCAGCTTGGGGACGATCAGGTGGTCGGTCGCGAGCGAGGAGATGCCGACGACGTCGACGTCTTCCTCGAGCGCCAGCTTGACGACCGCGGCGATCGTCTGCCAGGGCGGCGTGTAGATCACTTCCATGCCGGCGTCGCGGCAGGCGGCGGCGACGATGCGGCTGCCGCGGTCGTGCCCGTCGAGGCCGATCTTGGTCACGAGCACGCGCGGGCGAAATGAACCGTCCTGTTCCTTCATGCCGCTTCCTTCATCGTCTTCTCGGCGAGGCCCGCCTCGAGCAGGCCGACGAAGCGTTTTGCGATCCGTGCCGGCGAGGAGGCGCCGTCGTCGCGGTACCAGGTCTGGCTCCAGTTCAACGCGCCCAGGAGGAACAGGCGCAGGTCGCTGCGGCTCACCGATCGATCGAGCGGCAGGTCGGCGACGAGCCTGGCCCAACGCGCCTCGTAGGAGTCGCGCAGCGCGATCAGCTCGGCGGCGACGGCGGGCGCGTCGCCGGGCCGGACCCGGATCACGACCTGCGCGTAGTCGGTCTGGTCGAGGAGCGACGTCAGGTGGGCGACGCAGGCCGCTTCGAGGCGCGCCCAGGGCGCGGCGAGCGGCGCGACGACGGCGTCGACCGCCGCGGAGATGCGCGCCACGCCTTCCTTGTAGACGGCGACGAGCAGGTCTTCCTTGGTCGCGAAATGGCAGTAGAGCGAGCCCGGCAGCATGCCGATCGGGCCGACGATCTCGCGCACCGACGCGGCGGCGAAGCCGCGCTCGGCGAAGGCGCGCGCCGCTTCGTCGAGCAGCTGCGGAAGGCGGCTGTGGCCGCGCCGGCGCGTCGCATCCTGGGTCATGTTGATTCTTTCGTGGTAGCGTCGGCTCTCGTGCGATTAGAAAGACAAACAGTTGTTTGGTCAAGGGGCGGCGCGGAGAATGGCTGCCGTGGCCCGCACTTCTTCCGCCGTCTACCTGCTCGCCCGGGCACGCCGGCCCGATGCGGCCGAGCTCGCCGACATCGGCTGGCTGAAGACGCTGCTGCCGCAGGAGCAGGAGCGCGTCCTCGAGGACCTCAAGGTCGTGCAGGTCGAAGTCGGTGAGCTGCTGTGCCGGGTCGGCCGGCCCGTCACCTACTGGTTCGGCGTGATCGACGGCCTGCTCAAGATGAGCAACGACACGGCGCGCGGCGTGCCGATCACCTTCACCGGAATTCCGCGCGGCGGCTGGTTCGGCGAAGGCACGGTCATCAAGCGCGAGCCGTATCGCTACAACATGCAGGCATTGCGGCGCAGCCTGGTCGCGGGCCTGAGCGTCGAGACCTTTCACTGGCTCCTCGAGCGCAGCATCCCGTTCAACGGCTTCATCGTCCAGCAGCTCAACGAGCGGCTCGGCCAGTTCATCGCGGCGCGCGAGATCGATCGCCTGAACGATCCCGACGCGCGGGTCGCGCGCAGCCTGGCGGCGCTGTTCCACCCGGTCCTCTATCCGAACGTTGGCTCGCAGTTGCGCATCACGCAGCAGGAGCTGGCTTATCTGGTCGGCCTGTCGCGGCAGCGGGTCAACGAAGCCTTGACGCGCCTGGCGCAAAGCGGGGCGATCCGCGTCGAGTACGGCGGCGTGCGCGTGCTCGACCTCGAGCGGCTGCGCGGCTACGGCATGGTCTAGGGTCGACAGAGGGACGCGCCTACCATCGAGCCCAAGCCCTCTCCGGCGTCCCGCCTTTCGACATGAAGCCATTGCTCGCGATCCTCGTCCTTGCCGCCTCGGTGCTGGCCGTCGCCCCGGCGCGCGCTTCGGCCGAGAGCGTCTTTCTCGACGAGCTGACGTGGACCGAGGTGCGCGACGCCATCCGCGCCGGCCGCACCAGCGTCATCATCCCCGTCGGCGGCAGCGAGCAGAGCGGCCCGCACATGGCGCTCGGCAAGCACAACGTTCGCGCGTCGGCGCTGGCCGGTCGCATCGCCGCCGAGCTCGGCAACGCCTTGGTTGCGCCGGTCGTCGCCTACGTTCCGGAGGGACGCGTCGAC
>DATMGW010000229.1:0-3686 GCA_035555295.1 Caldimonas sp. | reverse complement strand
CCGATCGTCGGCGGCAGGTGGTTCGTCTCGAACGCCGCGAGGCTCAGCGCCGCGAACGCGGCGATATCGCCGAAGGGAACGAAGACGACTCGGGTGACGGAAAAGATCAGGACGAGGCCGAGCCCGGCGAGCAGGTAGATCGCACCCGTCGCGATCCCGTCGGTCGACAGGATGAAGGCGATGTCCCAGCTCATGGCTCGGCGTCGTCTTGCACGAGCGCGGCAGGCCCCGCCCCGGCCGCAGGCGGCCCGGCGTTGCCCACGCCTACGCCATCAGTGCACCAGCACCCACTTGCCCTGGTCGAGGCGAACCACCTCACGGGCGCGATCGTCGACGCCGTAGCGGCTGTCCGGGTGGAAGTTATAGACGCCATGCGTGCCGACGACTTCCTTGGTGCTCGTGATCGCGTTGTGCAGCGCTTCGCGGAACGCCGGCGTTCCGGGCTCGGCCTTCGTGACGGCGCGCGCAGCGGCGTCGGCGAAGACGAGCCAGGCGTCGAAGGCGTACGCCGAGAAGGCGTCGGTGCTCGGCGTGCCGTTGACCTTCAGGTAGGCGGCGCGGAAGTCCTCGCCCATCTTGCGGATCGGGCTGCCGGCGGGCAGCTGGTCGACGACGACAACCGGGCCGGTCGATGAGATCAGACCTTGCGCCGATTCGCCGGCGACGCGGACGAAGTCGGGGTTGATGAGCCCGTGGTTGCCGTAGATGTGGCCCTTGTAGCCGCGCTTGGCGAGCTCGAGGTAGGGCAGCGCGCCGGGCGTCCCCGAGCCGCCAGTCATCACGGCGTCGGGATGGGCGGCGATGATCTTGAGGATCTGCCCGCTCACCGACGTATCGGGCCGCGCATAGCGCTCGTTGGTCACGACTTTGATGTCGGTGCCTTCGGTGCCTTTCATCAGGGCGTTGTAGACGAGGTCGCCCCAGGCGTCGGAAAAGCCGATGAAGGCAACCGTCTTGTCGCCCGCCTTCTTCATCTGCGCGATGACGGCGTTGACCATGATGTCGGTCGGCTGCGGGATCGCGATGACCCAGGCGCCCTCGGGGCCGGCCAGGCCGATCGGCGTCAGCGCGATCATCGGCACCTTGCTCTCGCGCGAGACGGCGGCGATCGCCATCGACGACGGAACGCCGGCCGAGCCGATCAGGATGTCGACCTTGTCTTCCTCGATCAGCTTTCTCGCGTTGCGCCCGGCGGTTGCCGGATCCGACGCGTCGTCGAGGACGATCAGCTGGACCTTGCGCCCCGCGACCTCGGGCTTGTAGGCGAACGCCGCCTGCATTCCCTTGCTGTAGGGGATGCCGATCGACGACGTCGGGCCCGACAGCGCCGTCACCAGACCGACCTTCAGGTCGGCGGCGGCGGCCGATGCGGCGAGGCCCGCGGCCAGCGCGACGCCGGCAGCGATACGAAGGACCTGTTTCATGAGTTCATCTCCTTGGGGTGAGCGGACGCCGGCCGATCGGCCGGCAAAGAGGAATCGATTCGCGAAGCCGTGAAGAGGCAGCGGTCGCCGCCGCTCGAACACGCGCAGGCGGTCTCGCGCGCGTTCGCGGCGCCGCCGAGGACGATGCCGGCGAGGCCCTGCAGCATCCCGGCGATCGCATGACAGGCCGGTCCGGTGCCAGGCCCGGCCGCCGCCGCGAAGGGGCTGTTGCGGACTTCGAGGGCGAGCGACTCGCCATCGCGCTCGAGGTGCCAGCGGCCCCAGCCGAGCGAAGCCGCCGCCGCTTCGACGACGCGCTGCAGTTGTTCCGTATCGACGCCCGGCTCGGCCGCGTAGGCGCGGAGGCTCTCGGCGCCGCGCGTCGCGACCGAACGGGCGAAGGCGTCGAGCGCTTCGGCGCGCGCCGGCGCGGGCAACTCGTCAAACAGGCCCATCAGCACGTCGGCACGCAGCAGCAGGTAGCGGCGAGAACCGTCGAGCACCTGGCCGTTGCCGGTGTCGAAGTGCAGCCGCTCGTGCAAGGCCTGCATCGGCGTCTCAGATGAAGAGCTGGATCGCCGGCAAGGGGCGCTCCGGATTCAACAGGTCGACGCGTTTTTGCCGGATCTTCCAGGCTCCGTCGATACGCGACAGGAGGTGGCGGCACGTTCCCGCGAGCATCAGCTCCTCGTCGCCGCGCGCCTCGACGTAGATGAAGGGTGTGCGCAGGCGATGCGTCTCGACTTCCGTGCCCTGCGGGTCGCGCGGCTCGACGACGGAGCGCTGCAGCACGTGCTGGCAGCAGCTCGGCGGATGCTGCGAATGGGCGCGCGGGTTCTTCAGCCGCTCGACGCGCAGTGCGAGCAGCGTGCGGTCCTCGTACGCGATCGAATGATGGCCGGACGGGTCGGCCTGTCGCGCTCCCAGCAGCGGCACCCAGTAGTGGCCGTCTTCGGCGAACAGGTCGAGCCACTCGTCGTGGCGCCCGGCATCGAGCAGTGCCGCCTCGGCAGCGACGAAATCGGCGAGCTCGCGCTCGAGGACTGCGTCGATTGACGCCCCCACGCTTGCGGCTGAAGCCGGTGCGCTGCCCGCCGAGGGGGCGCTCGCGCCTTGGGGCGGCCCGGCGGCGCGCATCACGCGTCCATGTCCAGCGTCATGAAGTGCGCCCAGGCGCGGTACTGATTGCGCATCAGCAACTCGTTCGTCCCGTTCGTCTCGATCGTTCCCCCCGCCAGCTCGGCCGGATCGAACCCGCGCTGCAGGCTGACCCACGGGTTGCCCGCGGCGCGCAGGCCGCGCTGGATGCTCTCGAAGAGATGGACGTCGTCGTGCGCGACGACCGACATCGGCGAGAAGACGAGGCGGTTGTAGCTGAGCGAGCGCTCGAACAGCAGTTCCGGTGCGCCGGCGACGCGAAAGCTCCACGCCTCGATCAGCGTCCGGTCGACGCCGAGCGGCCGGATGACGCGGATCGCCTGCGGCGAACCCTTCAGCGCCAGGCTCGGGAAGAGCACGGCGTTCTGCGGGGAACGCTCGAGGATCTCGGCGGCGCGCTCGGCGCCGTGCGCCTCGCGCATCGCCGCCTCGTACTCCGGAAGTAGCGCGTAGCCGGAATGGATGCTGAAGCGCGTGCCGAGCACGCTGTGCCCGTTCGGATAGGCGCGCCCGCCCATGCGATCGAAGAATTCGTAGCCGGCGCCGAACGGCAGGATCTGCTCCATCGCCATCGGCTTGGGCTCGTCTGCGCTGCGGTCGCCCCATTGCCCCTGCGTCGCGTCGACGGCCGACTGGTGCGTCGACATCGGGTGCACCGTGTCGTTGATGTTCTCGAGGTAGATCTTCCAGTTGCAGCGGATCAAGCTCCTCAGGCAGCCGCCGGCGATCTCGATCCGGCCAAGCGGCGAGCGGTCGACCAGGTTGTCGATCGATCGCAGCGCTGCGCCGAAGTAGCTCTCGAAATCGAGGCCGCCGTCGCCCGGCTTGACGAAGACGAAGTCGCGATGGACGGCGACGTGGCGCAGCGCCGCCATGCCGCGTCCCGACTCGCATTGCTGCATCCGCGTCCCGTCGTAGCCGGCCTTCAGCGGCACGCCCATCGGCGCGCCGTCGAGCCGGTACGTCCAGGCGTGGTACGGGCAGCGGAAGTGCCGGCCGACGTTGCCGCTCGCGTCGCTGACGAGTTGCGTGCCCTTGTGCGCGCAGCGGTTGTAGAGGACGCGGATCGAGCCGTCGGCCTGGCGCACCATGACGAGCGGCAGG
>DATMGW010000228.1:0-4321 GCA_035555295.1 Caldimonas sp. | reverse complement strand
ATGAACTGCCAGACGCCCTGCACGTACCAGCCCGACTGCATGGCGCGATAGGCGCCGGCGCGATCGACGTTGTCGACGTCGTAGACCAGGCTGCCGCTGCGCGTGCTGCGCAGGTACTCGCCCTGCAGCTTGAAGTTGGTTCGCGTCGCGTTGCCGTGCGGCGCCCACTTCCAGATCGCGTCGGCGACCCAGACGCGCGTGCTGCCGCTGAACGCATCGGTCACGAGGCTGCCGCCGGCGTCGGTCGCGAGCAGGCTCTGGTCGGTCGCTTTCGCGTTGAGCATCGACAAGCCCGCGCGCCAGCTCTGGCTGTCGCCGATGTCGCCGCCGGTGTGCGCCGTGAACGCGCTCATGCCGGCGCCGTTGCGCCCGGTGTCGGTTCCCGGAAAGCTGCGGCCGCGCCCGAGCTCGACGCCGAGCTCGACGTACTGGTCGATCGGCGGGAGCCAGTTCAGCTGCACGCCGTCGTCGTTGTACTGCGTGCCGAGCAGGGCCTGGTAGGCGAGCGGGTTGTCGACGAAGTCCCAGGTGTGAGAATGCTGCGGATTGAGATAGCCGACGCCGGAAAAGAACCGCCCCGCTTTCAGCGAGAAGCCTTCGCCGAGCGACGTCGTCTGCACGTACGCTTCCTCGATCGAGACGCTGTTGTCGGGCTCGAGCGCGATGTTGGCGGCGCCGCGCAGCCACGGGTCGATGCTGGCGGCGAAGCCGAGCTCGGTCTCGGCCAGGCTGAAGCCGCGCGTGCCAGGCCCGATCGCGGCGCCGGGCGGCAACTGAAAGCCGGTGATCGCGTATGTCGCCGGATCCTGCGAGGTGTGCGTGTACAGGCCAGAGAGGATCAGCGACATCGAAGGATTGAAGGCGTTGGCGCCGCCGGAGGACGAGGCGACGACCGGCGTCGCCGCAGGCGCTTGCGGGCTTGGCGGCGGCGTCGCCGCCGCGGCCGGCACTGCGGCGGCGTTCGCGACCACGCCGGCGGGCGGCGCGGCGAGCGCTGCTTCGGCGCGTTGCAGGCGCTGCTCGAGCGCCTGCATGCGCGCCTCGTAGGCGGCGCGCATCGCCTCCATCTGCTGGCGCAACGCCGCAACTTCGGACGGCGTGTCAGCCAGAGCGCTCAAGGGAAAGACGATCGCGAGTGCGAGGGTCGCGGGCACGAGCTTGTGCATGAGGTCTCGCTTTCGGCAAGGACGTCGATTTCGCGCTCGCCCGCAAGACATGCGGGTCGGGCGCGGCGGGCAAACGTCAGAGCGAAGCGAGAGGTGGAGCGCGGCTCCGGTAGGCGCGGGCCGGCGCGGCCAGCCAGACGTCGACGACGTCGGCCGCCGGTGCCTCGTGGCCGAGCGCGGGAAGCGTGAGAGGCGGCAGGTCGCCGAGCGGGGCGCCGCCGGCGATCGCCGCGCCCATGAGGCACAGGTCGCAATGATTCGCGTGCACCGCCCGCTTGCCTTCCGACTCGTTCGTCGGCGCATCGCGCATGTGCGAGAAGGCGTGGCACGCCGCCGTCGCCTGCGCCACCGGCAGCAGCAGCGCAAGCCACAGCAGCCAGGCGTAGCGGCACGGCGAGGCGAAGCGCAAGGATCGCGGGCTCATGGCGGGGGACGCATCTTAGCCCGCGGCCGGCGGCGCCGCGTTTCCGAACGTGAAGGCCGTCGCTCGGTTTTCGCCGACGCGTCAGCCGCGGCTCGGATCGATCAGGAATTTCTCGCCGGTGGCGCGCTGGCCGTAGACGGCGATCGTCTCGAGCCGCAGCGCCTCGGCCAGCGAGACGGTGCGCGAATAGCGGCTCGCGAAGGTCGTCTTCAGCTCCGCCGCGACGCGCTGCTTGAGCGCCTGCGTCGCCTGCGGCCCGATCTTCTGCAGGAAGGGAAAGAGCAGCCAGCCGCCCATGCTCCACGCCATGCCGAAGTTGCGGACGAACTCGGTCGGGCTCGTGTCGAGGCCGCCGTAGAGATAGACCTGCTTGTGAGTCGTCGAGCCATAGCGGCTGTATTCCTTGGCACTGCGGTTGAGCGCCGCTTCCATGCACGACAGGATCTGCCCGCCGAGCCGGCCGCCACCCGTCGCGTCGAAGGCGATCGTCGCGCCGGTCGCCGCGAGCGCCTTGGTGAGGTCGTGCAGGAAGGCGGGCGAGCTCGTGCTGCAGACGTGGGTCGCTCCGATCGAACGCAGCAGCGCCTCCTGCTCGGGCTTGCGCACGACGTTGACGAGGGCCACGCCGTCCTTCAGGCAGATGCGGTTGAGTATCTGGCCGAGGTTGGAGGCGGCGGCGGTGTGCACGAGCGCCATGTGGCCTTCGCGGCGCATCGTCTCGACCATGCCGAGCGCGGTGAGCGGGTTGACGAAGCACGACGCGCCGTCGGTCGGTGTCGCGCCTTCGGGCAGCGGCAGGCACTGGTCGGCCGCGATCGCGCGGTACTGCGAATACATCGCGCCACCGCCGAGGGCGGCCACGGTCTTGCCGAGCAGCGCCGCGGCCGCTTGCGCAGAGCCCGTCGCAACGACCACGCCGGCGCCCTCGTTGCCGACCGGCATCGACACGTCGAGGCGGGCCGCCAGGCCCTTCAGCGCGGCCTCTGGAATGCGCGCCGTGACGACCGGGCGATCGGCGCTGCCGGAAGCGATCGCGCTGACCATGTCTGCCGCCGAGAACAGCAGGCCCAGGTCGGACGGATTGATCGGCGCGGCCTCGACGCGCAGCAGCACCTCGTTCGGCGCGAGCTCGGGGATCGCCACCTCGGCCAGCGAAAGCTCGAGCTCGCCGCTTCGCTTGACGAGGGAACGCAATTGCAGGGCGGTGCGGGGCGTGGGGTCGGTCATGCGGTGAATCTCCGAATCGGCGGTGGGGGTCGGTCGGCGCGTGCTTGGTTACTGCAGCTGCAGTTTGGCTGCCTTGGCGATGCGGGCGGCCGCATCGATCTCCGTGCGGATGAAGGCGTTGAAGTCGGCCGATGCCATCGGCAAGGGTTCGGCGCCGAGTTGCGTGAAGCGCGCCCTGACCTCGGGCGTCGCGAGGGCCTTCAGCGCTTCGTCGTGCAACTTGCGGATCACTGGCGGCGGCGTCTGGCTGGAGACGATCATGCCGACCCAGAAGGTGTATTCGGAGCCGGGAACGCCGGCTTCGACCGTCGTTGGCACCTGCGGCAGCGTCGGTGCCCGCGTCGGCGTGCTGACCGCGAGCGCCTGCAACTTGCCCGCCTGGATCTGCGGCAGCGCCGACGACAGCGGCGCGAAGAACCAGTCGATGCGCCCGGCGATCACGTCGTTCAGCGCCTCGGGAGTTCCCTTGAAGGGAATGTGCAGGGCGTCGATGCCTGCCTGCAGTTTGAATTTCTCGGCGTTCATGTGCGTCGCGCTGCCATTGCCGGCCGAGCCGTAGTTGAGCTGCCCGGGCCGGGCCTTCGCGGCAGCGATGACGTCGGCCACCGAGCTCCAGCCGCGCGTGGGCGACACGACCATGACGTTGGGCAAAGCGGCGAGCGACGTCACTCCGGTCAGGTCCTTCAGCGTGTCGTAGGGCAGGTTCGGATAGAGCACCGGGTTCAGCGCGTGGCCCGACGAATGGATCAGCACGGTGTAGCCGTCGGCGTCGGCCTTGGCGACCTGCCCGGCAGCGATCGTGCCGCCGGCGCCGGGGCGGTTTTCGACGATGATCGATTGGCCCATGCTCCTGGCCATCGCTTCGCCGACGGTGCGGGCGATGATGTCGGTGCCGCTGCCCGCCGTGAAAGGAACGAGAAAGCGGATCGGCTTGCTCGGATAGGGCTGCGCCGACGCGCTGCCGAAGGCGATGACCGCGCCTGCGGCAACGGCCATCGTGAAGAGTGCTCTCATGGTGTCAGTCTCCTATGGGAATCGTGCCGCATGTCCCGCCGCTCAATGCGGCAGGCCGAGGGCGGAGGTGATCTTGCGCCCCGACCGGTTCAGGGCCGCGAGCAAGGGCGGCAGGTCGACGCCGCACAGGACCCCGCCGCGCTTCTTCCAGCGGCCGGCGATCATCACGCTGTCGACGTTGCCGAGCGAGGCCTGGAAGACGACGGCGCTGACCGGGTCGTGCAGCGGCTGCATGTTGAGGTCGCCGGCGTGGATCAGGACGATGTCGGCCTGTTTGCCGGCGGCGAGCGAGCCGATGCGGCGGTCGACGCCGAGCATCTTCGCGCCTTCGAGCGTGATCCACTCCAGCGCTTGGCGCGTCGTCACGGTCGAGGTCGGCGGGATCGTGCCGTGCTTCTCGCGATAGGCGAAGTTGTCGAGCGCTCGCTGCATGCCGAGAGCGACGCGGGCCTGCGTCTTCATGTCGCCGCTCAGCACACTCTCCAGGTCG
>DATMGW010000227.1:0-3557 GCA_035555295.1 Caldimonas sp. | reverse complement strand
AGACCCGAATCTTCCAAGTCAACTACCTCGCCGGCAAGCGCCAGGGAACGACCGACATGCGCGTCACGTCGGGCTCGATCACGAACAGTACCGGCAACAACGGAAGCGCCAATCCGGTCGCCACCAATGCGGCGACGACGCAGCCGGCCGGGGCGACGACCTCGAGCGGGCCGCCGAGCAGCCACGTCTCGACCGAGAGCAACAACGACTTCTGGGGCGAGCT
Source organism: Caldimonas sp. (assembly GCA_035555295.1). GTDB lineage: Bacteria > Pseudomonadota > Gammaproteobacteria > Burkholderiales > Burkholderiaceae_C > Schlegelella_A. The sequence goes on along the minus strand of DATMGW010000227.1, from coordinate 3,334 downwards.
GCGCGAGACGCTGGCGTCGATCATCGGCAGCGACGGCGGCCGCCGCGTGATCGTCAATCCGCACTCGGGCGTGATCGCGATCCGCGCCCTGCCGTCGGAGATCAGGAATGCCGAGACCTACCTGCGCACGACGCAGCTGATCATCGAGCGCCAGGTGATGATCGAAGCCAAGATCATCGAAGTCCAGCTGAGCTCGAGCTTTTCGAGCGGCGTCAACTGGGCCGCCTTTCGCAACTCGAACGGGCGCCTCTCGGCCGGCCCGGCGGCGCCCGGCACGCTGCTGCAGCCGACCGGCCCGATCGGCACCGGCGCGAGCGCCGCCGACCCGGTGACGGGCGCGCTCACCCTGCCGCAGCTCGCCGCCACAGCCGGCACCAACCTCGTGACCAGTGCAACCAACCTCGGCAGTATCTTCGGCCTTGCCTTCCAGAGCAGCGACTTCGCGGCGCTGCTGCAGTTCCTCGAGACCCAAGGCAACGTGCAGGTCCTGTCGAGCCCGCGCATCGCCACCGTCAACAACCAGAAGGCGGTGCTCAAGGTCGGCACCGACGAGTTCTTCGTCACCAGTGTGAGCACGAGCACGACCAGCTCGGCGAGCGGTAACGTCACCTCGCCGACGATCAACGTGCAGCCCTTCTTTTCAGGCATCGCCCTCGACGTGACGCCGCAGATCGGCGAGGGCGACGCGATCATCCTGCACCTGCATCCCTCGGTCAGCGTCGTCGCCGAGAAGACGAAGAACGTCAACCTCGGCTCGCTCGGCACCTTCCAGCTGCCGCTCGCGGCAAGCACGGTCAACGAGAGCGACAGCGTCGTTCGGGTCCAGGACGGACGCATCGTCGCCATCGGCGGACTGATGAAGCAGAACGAGTCGGGCGACTCCTCGGGCCTGCCCGGCACGACTGGATCGAGCGTGCTCGGCAGCCTGTTCGGCCAGCGCGCGCGTTCGAGCACCAAGAGCGAGCTAGTGATGCTGCTGAAGCCGACGATCATTCGTGGCGAGAGCGACTGGGAGCGCGACGCCGCCGACCTGCAGCAGCGCATGCAGAACCTCGAGCCGGTCGCCGTGGCGACGCCGCGCTAGGGCAGCGCAAAACGGGCGCGGAGCCGAACATGTACCTCGCCTATTTCGGAATCGCCGAGCGGCCGTTTGCGCTCACCCCGGACACCGCCTACGCGTTTTCGACCCGCGCGCACCAGGAGGCGTTGAACACGCTGCTCATCGCCGCCGAAGAGGGCGAGGGCTTCATCAAGATCACGGGTGAGGTCGGCACCGGCAAGACGCTGCTCTGCCGGCGCTTCCTGGCCACCCTCGCAGGCCGCGGCGGAGACTTCCTCACCTGCTACCTGCCGAACCCGAACCTGACACCGCGCACGCTGATGCTCTCGCTCGCCGAAGAGCTGGGCGAGACGCTGCCGGCCAGCGCCGATCCGTACACGCTGCACAAGACGATCAATCAGCGTCTGCTCGTGCTCGCGGCCGAGAACCGGCGCGTCGTCGTCTGCCTCGACGAAGCGCAGGCGCTGTCGCTTGAAAGCCTCGAGGCGCTGCGCCTGCTCTCCAACCTCGAGACCGAGAAGAGGAAGCTGATGCAGGTGGTGCTGTTCGGCCAGCCCGAGCTCGACACCAAGCTGCAGCGCGCCGACCTGCGCCAGCTGCGCCAGCGCATCGCCTTCGCCTACCGCCTGCGCGGCCTGAGCCGCAGCGAGCTCGGTTTCTACGTCGAGCACCGCCTGCGAATCGCCGGCCATGTCGGCCCTGCCGTCTTCTCGTCAGCGGCGATCAGGCGGCTGCACCGCGCCAGCGACGGCACGCCGCGCCTGGTCAACATCCTCGCCCACAAGTCGCTGCTCGCGGTCTTCGGCGAGGGCGGCGCAAGGGTCGAGCGCCGCCACGTGCGCGCTGCCGAGCGCGACGGCGACGCCTGCGTCGCGCCGCGGCGCGGCTGGCTCCGTTGGCGGTTGCGATGAGCCTCATCAATCAGGTGCTGCAGGATCTCGATCGGCGCCACGCCGCTGCGACGGCGCTGCCGCCGGCAGTGCTGCGCGTCGCGCCTTCCGCCGGTGACGGCCGGCCGCGTCTTGTCGCGGTCTCGATCGGCGCCGCCCTTCTCGCCGTCGCCATCACCGCCGCCGCGGCCTTGGTCTGGCCGCAGACGGCGGCGCCGGCGCCCGCGCAGCCCATGGCGACCGACAGGGAGAGCACGCAGGTACCGGGCGGCACCGACCTTGGCATCGCCCATGTCTACCCCTCGACCACCACGGTGCCGCTGGCGCGCAACGCGAGCGAAGTCACGGTTGTCGACTTCGCGGCAGCGGCCGCTGCGGCGGGGCAGGGACGCAGCGCCGTCGCGCGAAGCGGCGTGAGCTTGCCGGCGGCGCCTGTGGCGGGCGCGAACCGATCTTTCGGGGAAGGCGCATCCGTCGCCTCGGCCGAGGCGTCCGGACCGGGCCCCGCGGCGCCACTCCAGCGGCTGGCCATCGCCTCGCGCGAGGCAGCGCTTCCGGCGCCGGTCGCGGTCGCGGTCGCGATGCCAGTGCAGCTCGAGAAGAGTTCGCCGGCGCTGTCGCCTGCCGAGCGCGCAGACGTCGAGTACCGGCGCGGCATCGAGTTGCACGACCATGCGCGCGCCGATGACGCCGAGGCCGCCTTCGCCGCCGCCCTGCAACAGGACGCCGGGCATGCGTCGGCGCGCCGGGCGCTGGCGGTCGAGTGGATCGGTCGCGGTCGCGTTCAGGAGGCCGAGCGGATGCTCGGGGAAGGCCTGGCGCTGAACGCGCAGCAACCGCAGCTCGCCGTCGTTTTGGCTCGCATCCAGGCCGAGCGCCACGACGTGCGCGCCAGCATCGAGACCCTGCGTTCGTCACTCGGCAACAGCGCTGCGGCGCCGGCCGATCAGGCGGAAGCCCGCGCCTTGATGGCGACTCTGCAGCAGAGTGCCGGTCAGCATCGCGAAGCGGTTGATGGCTTTGCCGCGGCCCTACGCCAGATGCCGCAGAACGGCGTCTGGTGGATCGGCTTGGGCTTCTCGCTCGCCGCGGAGGGCCGCACCGCGAGCTCACGCGAGGCCTTCGAACGTGCCCGCGCAACCGGCACGCTGACGCCCGAGCTGCTGCTGTACGTCGAGCAGCGACTCGCCGCCCTGAGGTGAGCGCCGCCGGTGCAGCCTGCCCCGAGGCAAGCCCGCGGATTTGCGTCGCGATAGCCTCTCTCGAAGCATCAAGGCAGGCGCGGCGGCTTCATCGGGCGGATTCAACCGGTCAACGCAACGGCGTGGCTGAACATCTCAGCCGGCGTCTGGTAGCCAAGTGTCTTCCTTGGCCTCTCGTTCAA
>DATMGW010000226.1:0-2507 GCA_035555295.1 Caldimonas sp. | reverse complement strand
GCGCGGACGCAGCGTCGGCGCCGCGACGCTGCTCCGCTGCGTCGACGGACGCACGCGCGTCGCGTTGCTGCGTCGCAGAGAGAGCCGATGCATCGGCTTGCAAACTGCCGGCAGGCGACGCCGCGCCTGCTGCAGCGGAGTCGTTCGCGGCATCGAGCCGGCGCGACGCGTCGAACATCGCCGCTGCCTGGGTTTGCGAGCCCGCGCCGCGCCCACCCGTCAAGGCCTCGTCTGGCCCAGCCACATCCGGACGCGCCGCCGCAGCGACACCCGCCAGCGCCGTCGCGTCGGGCGTCTGCGTCGTCGCCGCGCCGGCATCGGCGTGCCGCGCGCCTCGCTCGTCTTCAGACGCTTCATCGGTTCGTGTCGAGGCGCCGCCTGCGGGCGAGCGCGGCGCGTCGCGCGAGGCGGCGGCGGGCCGACCCTTCGTCGCCGTCGCGTCACGCTGCGGTGGTGCCGTTTCGGGTGCAGCCGACGCGCCCGCGTCGGTCGCAGGCGCCGGCGCGGCGTGATCTTCGTCGTGCGCGACCTGGGCCTTCGGCGTCGCCACCGCGGGGCCTGCGGCGGCGAGCCGGTTCTGCTGCAGCAGCTCGGCAAAGGGATGCGCCGGCGGCGCAGTCGCCGCTTGCGGCGGCCGCACCGGCGGCGTCGACGCCGGGCCGGGCAAGGGCGGGACGGGTGCGCCGAGCGAGCGCGTCGAGTCGATCATCGCCGGCTCAGGTCGCGCTCTGCGTGTTGCGCGGCGACGCGCAGCCAGGCGACCCGCGCCGAGTGCTCGTCGCTCTGCTTCTGTTCGTGTCGCGCCGCGACGCGCCGGCCTTCGTGGACGCGCCGCTCGACGAGCTTGCGCAAAGCCGCGGCACGAACGTCGTGGCCGCGGACCAGCGCGGCGGCGCGTTCGGCCTGCGTCGCCGCGTGCAGGGCGACGCGCGCCTGCTGCTCGACGGCCTGCGTCAGTCGCGTGACGAAGCCCTGATAGCAGCGGACCAGCTCGATCTTGCCTTCGCGACAGAACTCGGCGCTCCAGCGCTGCTCGTATTCGCGCCGGTAGGCGACGAGCTGCTCGGCCTGCGCTTCGGCGGCGCGGCGCGCGGCATCGAGCTTCATGTGCTCGGCGAGCGCTTCGTCGCGCTGCCGTTCGGCCTGGGCGAGGAGGACGCTGAGGGAGTGCAGGTCGTCGTTCATGGTCGGTGACTCGTCGGATGAGTAGTGAAAGGTCAGGAGGCGAGCACGGCGTACAGCATCGCCAGGCTGTCGTCGAGGCGGGCCGGCTCGTGCATGTTCTGCTGCAGGAGGCGGTCCATCAGCGTGTGCAGGCGCACCGCCAGGTCGAGGTCGGCGTCGTGCCCGGGCGTGTAGGCGCCGAGCTGGATCAGGTCGCGCGCCTTCTGGTGCCGCGCGTGCAGCTGGCGGAAGCGCCGCGCCGCCTCGAGGTGTTCGGCGGACGCGACGTTCGTCATGACGCGCGAGACCGATCGCTCGATGTCGATCGCCGGATAGTGGCCGGCCTCGGCGAGGTCGCGCGACAGGACGATGTGGCCGTCGAGGATGCCGCGCGCCGCGTCGGCGATCGGATCCTGCGGGTCGTCGCCTTCCGACAGCACCGTGTAGAACGCGGTGATCGAGCCACCGCCGGCGACGCCGTTGCCGCTGCGCTCGACGAGCTGCGGCAGCTTGGCGAAGCAGCTCGGCGGATAGCCCTTGGTCGCGGGCGGCTCGCCGATCGCCAGCGCGATCTCGCGCTGCGCCATCGCGTAGCGCGTCAGCGAGTCCATCAGCAGCAGCACGTTCTTGCCGCGGTCGCGGAAGTGCTCGGCGATCACGGTCGCGTAGTTGGCGCCCTGCATGCGCACCAGCGGCGGCGCGTCGGCCGGCGCGGCGACGACGACGGAGCGGCGGATGCCTTCCTCGCCGAGGATGTCCTCGATGAATTCCTTGACTTCGCGGCCGCGCTCGCCGATCAGGCCGACGACGATGACGTCGGCGGCGGTGTAGCGCGCCATCATCCCGAGCAGCACGCTCTTGCCCACGCCGGTGCCGGCGAACAGGCCGATGCGCTGGCCGCGCCCGACCGTGAGCATGGCGTTGATCGCGCGCACGCCGGTGTCGAGGGGTTTGCGCACCGGGTCGCGGTCCATCGCGTTGATCGGCCGGCGCGTCAGCGGCTCGTCGTGGACGCAGGCGAGGACTCCCTTGCGGTCCATCGGCTGCCCTTGCGAATCGACGACGCGGCCGAGCAGGCCGTCGCCGACCGGCAGGTGCAGCGTGCGGTCGACGTTGCGACGCCACGGGTGGCGGATCGCGCCGAGCTGCATCGGCACCGGCGGCGTCGGCCGCGGCGAGACGATGGCACCGCTCGCGAGGCCGTGCACGTCGCCGGTCGGCATCAGGTAGGCGCGGTCGTTCGAGAAGCCGACGACCTCGGCGACGACGGGCGGCTGCTCGTCCATGAGGACGTCGCAGACCGAGCCAACCGGAACGCGGATCCCGGCCGCCTCGAGGACCAG
>DATMGW010000225.1:0-2367 GCA_035555295.1 Caldimonas sp. | reverse complement strand
CCGGGTATGCGTCAGCGTCACGAACTCGCGCAGCGCGAAGAACGAGACGAAGCCGAAGAGAAGCGTCGAGACGAAGGGCCCGGTCGCCCAGGCGATCCAGAACAGCACCGCACCGAACCAGACCGCTCGCAGGTCGCGCATGTAGCGCTCCTGCGTCGCGACCTGCTTGTCGCTCAGCTCGCGGAACGAGCGCACGAACGCGATCATCGTCGCCACGACGAGGATGCCGAACAAGGCGACGAACAGCAGTCCGACCTGCTGGCTCACCGACAGCGCGCGCAGATTGCCCATCAGGCGACCTCGCGCAAGGCGATCACCGCGTCGCGCGCGCGGTCGAGGAAGACGCGCCGTTCTTCGCCGGGTGCCAGGGCGACCGGAGCGCCGAAGGTGACGGTGCAGAGAATGGGAACCGGGACGACTTCGCCCTTCGGCATGACGCGCTGAACGTTGTCGATCCAGGCCGGAATCAGCTGGACCTCCGGGAACGCCTGGGCAATCGAGTACAGGCCCGACTTGAAAGGCGCCGGCTCGGCGCCGTGGCCGCGCGTGCCTTCGGGAAAGATGACGAGCGAGTCGCCCCGGCGCAGCGCTTCCAGGAGCGGCTCGAGCGGGTCTTCGTCATCCTTGTGCTCGCGACTGACGTAGACCGCGTTGAAGATCTCGCGCGTGATCCAGTGCCGCAGCGGAGTCGCCGTCCAGTAGTCGCGCGCCGCGATCGGCCGCGTCGCCGCGCGCAGGTCGCGCGGCAACGCCGCCCAGATCAGAACCCAGTCGAAGTGGCTCTGGTGGTTGGCGAAATAGATGCGTTGCTCGGCTTTCGGCGCAACGCCGTGCCAATGTCCCTGCGCGCCGGTGATGAGGCGGGCGACGAAGGCGAGCACCAGGCCCGCGGCTTCGGGAAGCTTCAAGAGCTCAGTGCCTGAAGTGCCGCACGCCGGTGAACACCATCGCGATGCCGCGCTCGTTCGCGGCGGCGATCACCTCGTCGTCGCGCATCGATCCGCCGGGCTGGATGACCGACGATGCGCCGGCGTCGATCACGACGTCGAGGCCGTCGCGAAAGGGAAAAAAGGCGTCGCTCGCCACCGCCGACCCGGCCAGCGAGAGGCCGGCGGCCTCGGCCTTGATCGATGCGATGCGCGACGAGTCGACGCGACTCATCTGTCCGGCGCCGATGCCGAGCGTCATGCCGCCGCCGCAGTAGACGATGGCATTGCTCTTCACGAATTTGGCGACCTTCCAGGCGAACAGCAGGTCGCGCATCTGGGCGTCGCTGGGTCGCTTGTCCGTCACGACCTTGAGCTCGGCCGGGACGTAGTCGACGTTGTCGGCAGTCTGGATCAACAGGCCCGAGCCGACCCGCTTGGTGTCGTACGCGTTGCGCGCGACCTCGCCCGCCGGCAGGTCGATCTGCAGGACACGGGTGTTCGTCTTCACGGCGAACACGGCAAGGGCTTCTCTCGTATAGCCCGGCGCGATCAGCACCTCGACGAACTGCTTGGCGTCGCGGATGCGCCCGGCGCACTCGCCGTCGACTTCGACATTGAACGCAAGAATGCCGCCATAGGCGGATGTCGGATCGGTCTTCAATGCCTTGGCGTATGCCTCGGCACTCGAGGCACCGACGGCAACGCCGCACGGATTGGCGTGCTTGACGATGACGCACGCCGCCGCCGCGTCATCGGCTCCGAACGACTTCACGCATTCCCACGCCGCGTCGGCGTCGGCGATGTTGTTGTAGGAGAGCTCCTTGCCTTGCAGCTGCCGGGCCGTCACGAGCGACCCCGGCGCGGGCGCGAGGTCGCGATAGAAGGCGGCGCGCTGGTGCGGGTTCTCGCCGTAGCGCAGGTCCTGCAGCTTGACGTGGCGTCCGTTCGCCTGCGCGGGAAACTCCACGCGCTGGGGCTTGCCGTCGCTCGGGCCGGCGAGCGAGGAAAGGTAGTCGCTGATCGCCGCGTCGTAGTTGGCGATGCGGTTGAAGGCGGCGACCGCGAGCGCGAATTTCATCTCCATCGATACCGTGCCGCGAGCCCGCAGCTCGTCGATCACGGCCGCGTACTGCGAGGCGTCGGTCAGGACGGCGACGTCGCGCCAGTTCTTCGCCGCCGAGCGCACCATCGCCGGGCCGCCGATGTCGATGTTCTCGATCGCCTCGGCAAGCGTGCAGTCGGCCGCTGCGACGGTCGCCTCGAAGGGATAGAGGTTGACGACCAGCACGTCGATCGGCGTGATCGCGTGGCGCTCGAGCGCGGCGACGTGCTCGGGCAGGTCACGGCGCGCCAGCAGGCCGCCGTGGATGGCCGGGTGCAGCGTCTTGACCCGGCCGTCGAGCATCTCCGGAAAGCCGGTGTGCTCGGCCACCTCGGT
>DATMGW010000224.1:0-5398 GCA_035555295.1 Caldimonas sp. | reverse complement strand
GCAGCGGATGCCAACGTTCTCGACCCGGCCGTACCAGAGCGATGCGCCGCGATGCGCGCAGCGCGGATGGACGAGCCCGGGGCGCCCCTGGCCGTCGCGAAACAGGACCAGGTCTTCGCCGAGCACGCGCACCTGACGCGGCGTCGCCCCGGCGTCGCCGGCGAGGCCGACCGGATGCCAGTAGCGACGCAGCAGCTCGCCCATCGGCGTTCCCGCGCCGACCTCGGTCAGCGTCGCATCGTGGCTCGCCGCGGCGAGGCCGTAGGCGGTCCCTTGGTCCAATGTCGCCAGCTCGGCCATCGCGTTCGACCTACTCGGCTTTCGCGCCCGAAGCGCGGATGTACTCGACCCACTTCGGCGCGTCCCGGGCGAACGCGGCGGCGAACTCGTCGGGCGTGTTGCCGAGCGGCGTCTGGCCCTGGTCGATCATCCGCGGCAGCACGTCGGGCATGCGGATCACGGCGGCGATCTCCTTCTGCAACCGCTCGACGATCGGCTTCGGCGTTCCTGCCGGTGCGTAGGCGGCGACCCAGATCGGCAGCTCGAAGCCCTTGTAGCCCTGCTCGGCGAAGGTCGCGACGTCGGGCATCGCCGCCGAGCGCGCCGGGCCGGTCATTCCGAGCGCCTTCAGCTTGCCCGACTGGACCTGCGGCTTGGCGCCGACCGGGCTCGCGAAAGTGACGTCGAGGCTGCCGCCGATCACGTCGGTGATCGCCGCGAGCTCGCCCTTGTACGGCACGTGCGTCAGGTTCACGCCGTAGTCCTTGGCGAGGATCTCGCCGTAGACGTTCGCCGACGAACCGATGCCCCACGAGCCGTAGGAGATCGGCCGGTTCTGCTTCTTCGCCCAGGCGACGAATCCCTTCATGTCGCCGTACACGGCCGTTCCCGACGCAGTGAGCAGCACGCTGCCGAGCGAGACCTGGGTGATCGGCGCGAAGTCCTTCACCGGATCGAAGGGCAGCTTCTTGTAGAGCACCGTGTTGTTCACGTGCGTCGACATCGTCGTGATCATGAAGGTGTAGCCGTCGGCCGGCGCCTTGGCGACCACCTCTGCGCCCTTGATCGTGTTCGCCCCGGGGATAGCGTCGACGTAGACCGATTGGCCGAGCGACTGCGAGAGCTTCTCGGCAATGATGCGATTGAGCACGTCGATCGCGCCGCCCGGATTGAAGGGCGAGACGAGGCGGATCGGCCTGCTCGGCCAAGCAACCGGCGGCGGGTCGGCGAGCACCGCGCTGCCGGCCAGCACGCCCGCCAGGAACAACGCAGCAGCGAGCGCACCGGCCCGGCGGGGCCGCTCGAACGGGAAGCGCATGGGGAGGACTTTCCAGGAACTGCTTCGATTGTCCCGATGCGCAATCCCCGCTCAATCGGGAGAAGCGCGCAAGCCTGCGCCGACCTCGGGATGCTCGAGCCTGACGCGCAGCTCTTCCTTCATGCGCCGGTTGACGAGGCGCCGCGATTCGCCGAGGAAGCTCATCTGCAGCGGCGACAGGCGGGCCGCCGCTTCGTCGCGCGAGATGCGCGACGGCCGCGGCAGCGCGTGCAGGTCAGCCGCGAGATCGAAATACGCGCCCATGCGCAGCTCGCTGTCGTCGGCGACGTTGACGGCGCGTTGCGGCAAGCCGCGCCGCAACGCGGCGACGCAAGCTCGCGCCAGGTCGTCGGCGTGGATGTGGCTGGTGTAGACGTCGTCTTCGGCGCGCAGCACCGGTGTCCCGCGCGCCAGGCGCTCGCGCGGATCGCCGCCGGGACGATCGAGCGCGTAGATGCCGGGAATGCGCAGCAACGTCACGCGCGCGCCGCTGCCGCGCCCGAAGACGCGCAGGCGCCGCTCGGCGTCGACGCGGCGCTGCGCCCGCGCAGTCGCCGGCCGGAGTGCGCGCGTCTCGTCGACACGCGCACCGGCACAGTCGCCGTAGACGCCGCTGGTCGAGCCGTAGACGAGGCGGCGCAGTCGCGGCGAGCGGGACAGGGCGCCGATGAGGTGGGCGGTCCGCGCATCGTGCGCACCATATGCCGCGGGTGGCGCGAGGTGCAGCACGAGGTCGGCGAGCCCGGCCAAACGCGCCAGCGTCTGCGGCCGGTCGAGATCGCCGCGCAAGGGCACGGCACCGGCGGCGCGCAATGCGCGCAGGCGCTCCGCGCTCGAGGTCAGGGCGAGCACGCGCCAGCGCCCGGCGACCAGGCGCGTCACGCGCAGGCCGACGTCGCCGCAGCCGACGATGAGCAGCACCGGACGCTTGAAACGGGTGGATCGATCGGGCACGAACGGGGTTGCGGGCAGAATCAGCGGCCCAGTCTAGACGCCGCCCGCCCCGTCCCTCTTTCATGCCCTTCACCGTGACCGTCCAGCCAAGCGGGCGCAGCTTCAGCGTCGAGCGCGACGAGCCGATCCTGCTCGCCGCGATCCGCCAGGGTGTCGGCCTGCCCTACGGGTGCAAGGACGGCGCCTGCGGCTCGTGCAAGTGCCGCATGCTCGAAGGCCGCGTCATCCACGGTGCGCATCAGCAGAAGGCGCTGAGCGCGGAGGAAGAAGCGTCGGGCCTGATCCTCGCCTGCCAGGCGGCGCCGCAGAGCGACGTCGTGCTCGAGGCGCGCACCGTCCCCGGCGCCGGCGAGTACCCGGTCCGAAAGCTGCCGAGCCGCGTCATCTCGATCGACAAACCCGCGCCCGACGTCGCCATCCTCAGGCTGCAGCTCCCGGCCAACGATCCGCTGCTCTATCGCGCCGGGCAGTACGTCGAGTTCATCCTGCGCGACGGCTCGCGGCGCAGCTACTCGATGGCGAACGCGCCGCACACGCAGGGCGACAAGCCCGCCATCGAGCTGCACCTGCGCCACCTGCCCGGCGGCAAGTTCACCGATCACGTCTTCGGCGCGATGAAGGAGAAGGACATCCTGCGCGTCGAGGGACCGTTCGGCACCTTCTTCCTGCGCGAGGATTCCGACAAGCCGATCGTCCTGCTCGCCTCGGGAACGGGCTTCGCGCCGATCAAGGCGATCATCGAGCACCTGATCTGGAAGGGCAGCCAGCGCAAGGCCGTCCTCTACTGGGGCTGCCGCTCGCGCGCCGACCTCTACATGCACGAGTGGGCCGAGGCGGCGACCCGGCAGATGGCGAACCTGCGCTACGTTCCCGTGCTCTCGGAAGCGAAGCGCGAAGACGGGTGGACCGGTCGCACCGGGCTCGTCCACCAGGCCGTCATGCACGACCTGCCCAACCTGCTCGAATACCAGGTCTATGCTTGCGGCGCGCCGATCATGGTCGAGTCGGCGCAGCGCGATTTCATCTCCCGCTGCGGCTTGCCCGACGACGAGTTCTATGCCGATTCGTTCACGTCCGAGGCTGACAAGCATGGCCCTTAGGCCATGCTTGCGGTGTAGGCTGACTTCGCTTTGCGAAGTCAAGGCGCGCAGCGCCGGCCGAAACCACAGGCACGGCCCATTGGCCCAGGCGTGCGGAACAATCGAACTGATGACCATGCAAGACGGAGGACCTCGATGACACGCACCCGCTCCCTGCTCCTCGCCGCAATCGCCCTGCTCGCCCTGCCGGCGCTGGCGCAAACCCTCGGCAAGGGCGGCTCGCTCGCCACCGGCGGCGCCGGCCCCGACGGCTCGGCGCAGGGCGCCAACGACCAGCTCGAGCGCTGCGACTCGCCGAAGGGCACGCTCGCCGTCGTCGAACCGCAGACGCAGATGCAGGCGAACCTGCAGCGCTACGGCCTCGGCTCGCCGACCGGCGTGATCCGCATGCTGGTGCAGCAGTCGAACTGCTTCCAGGTCGTCGAGCGCGGCGTCGGCATGCGCAACATGATGCAGGAGCGCGCCCTCGGCCAATCCGGCGAGCTGCAGTCCGACCAGAATATCGGCAAGGGCCAGATGGTCGCGGCCGATTTCATCGTCACGCCGACGGTCGTGTTCAGCGAGAACAACGCCGGCGGCATGGGCGGCGCGATCGGCGGCCTGCTCGGCGGCAGGGCGCGGGCGCTCGCCGGAGTCGCCGGCGGGCTCAAGTTCAAGCAGGCCGAGACGAGCATGCTGCTCGTCGATTCGCGCTCCGGGATCCAGGTCGCCGCGGCGCAGGGCAGCGCCGAGAAGGCCGACTTCGCGATCGGCGGCGCGGTGCTCGGCGGCCTCTCGGCGGCGGGCGGCGGCTACAGCAACACGAACGAAGGCAAGGTCGTCGTCGCCTCGTTCCTCGACAACTGGAACAACATCGTCCGCAACATCCGCAACAACCCGTCGCTGGTCCAGGCAAAGGCAGGCGCCGCGTCGCAGCGCAACGCGGCGATGAGCGTTCGCGCCAACGCCGGCGCGGCCGGCGACGTGATGTATCCGAAGATCAACGGCGTCAAGGTGCTCCGCCAGCCACGCGACGGCTCGGGCGACGTGCAGACGCTCAGCAAGGCCGACGAGGTCCTGCTCCTCGGCGAGGAGCAGAACGGCTTCGTCAAGGTGACGAGCTCGCGCGGCGAAGGCTGGGTGAAGGCGATCCTGCTGAGCAAGCGGTGAAGCGGCGCGCGGCGCTGGCCGCGCTCGGCGCGATCGCGACCGTCGCGCTTCCGGCAAGGGCGCCGGCGCAGGCGCGGCCGATCCGGCTCATCGTTCCGTATCCTCCGGGCGGCCCGCTCGACATCGTCGCCCGCGCCCTGGCCGAGAGGGTCAAGGACACGCTCGGCGTCGTCTATGTCGACAACAAGCCCGGCGCCGGAGGCAACCTCGGCGCCGACGCCGCGGCCAAGGCGGCACCCGACGGGACGACGATCGTGATGGGCGCCGTCGCGACGCACGCGATCAACCCATGGCTCTACGCCAGGATCCCCTACGACCCGATCCGCGACTTCACGCCGATCACGGGCGTCGCGCATGTCCCCAACGTCCTGGTGATGACACCGGAGACCTCGACGCGGCTCGGCATCGCCGGCGTCGCCGACCTCGTCGCCTACGCGAAGAAGCATCCGGGCCAGCTCAACTACGGTTCGGGCGGCAACGGCAGCGCCGGTCACCTCGCCGGCGAGATGTTCAAATCCCAGGCCGGCGTCTACATGGTGCACATTCCCTACGCCGGCGGCAATCCGGCGCAGCTCGCCTTGCTCTCCGGCCAGGTCGATCTCAATTTCGACAACCTCGCTGCCGCATCAGCCAACATCAAGGCCGGCAAGCTCAAGGCGCTCGCGATGACGACGGCGCGCCGCTCGAACGCGATGCCGGAGGTGCCGACGATCGCCGAAGCGGGCCGGGCGTTCGGCCTCGGCGCCTTCGACATCGACACCTGGTTCGGCCTCTTCGCTCCGGCGCACCTCGCGGCCGAAACAACGACGCGCCTCAACAAGGCCTTCGTCGACGCGATCGAGTCGAGCGAGCTGCGCACCCGGCTGGCCAGCCTGTT
>DATMGW010000223.1:0-17273 GCA_035555295.1 Caldimonas sp. | reverse complement strand
ACGGCAGGACGCGCCGGCGCCGCGATGGGCGCCGCGCGGCGCGTGCCGCGACCCCACCAGCGCTCGAGCGGCGCGAACACGCCGACGAGGCCTTGCGGAAAGAGCAGGACGACGAGGATGAAGACGATCGCGATGCCGATCTCCCAGAACTGGATCCGGTCGCGCAGGCCGCTCGTCAGCGCGCCGATCACGATCGCGCCGAGCACCGGCCCGAGCAGCCGGGCGCGGCCGCCGACCGCGGCCCAGATCACGAGGTCGGCCGACAGGACGAAGCCGCACAGCTGCGGCGTCACCAGCCCCTGCTGCGGCGCGTAGAGCGCACCGCCGATGCCGGCGAGCAGGCCGCTCGCACCGAACGCCACCGCCTTCAGCCGGTTCGTGTCGAAGCCGAACATCACGACGCGGCGCTCGTTGTGCGCGAGCGCCGCCCAGAGCACGCCGAGCGGCGCGCGATAGAGCCAGCCCGTGCCCAGGGTCGCCGCGATCAGCGCGACCGCGGCGACGAAGTAGGCGGCCGTGTAGCTGTCGAGCCCGGGCAGTCCGGGGATTCCCTTCAGGCCGTTGAAGCCTCCCGTCACCGACTCCCAGTTGTTCGCGAGCTGGTACGCGAGCAGCGCCAGGGCCAGCGTGATCATCGAGAAGTAGGGACCGCTCTCGCCGCGACGCCGGAACACGAGCACGCCGATCGCGAACGCGAGGACGCCCGGAACGCACGCTGCAAGCGGGATCAGGACAAGGAGCCAGGGGCTTTGCTCGAAGGCGATCAGCGCGAGGCCGGAAAGATACGCGGCGAGGCCGAAGAAGAGGCCCTGGCCGAGCGGCAGGAAGCCGGCGCGTCCCCAGCACAGGCCGACGCCGAGCGCGGCGATCGCGTAGAGATAGAGCAGTCCCAACTGGTAGGCCCAAAAGTCGCCGACCGCAAAGGGCAGGAGCAGGACGGCGGCGACGGCGACGCCGCCGCGCGCGGCGAGCGGGACGCCTCGCCGGCGCAGATCAGCTGCGCGCATGGATGCCGCGCGGCCGCAGCCAGAGAAAGAGGATCGCGAGCACGAGCACGCTGAAGTAGCCGCCGGTGCTGTCGCTGAGAGCGGAAATGACGCTATTCGCGCCGCCGATCAGCGCCGAGCCGGTGAGCAGGCCGCCGATGCTGCCGAGGCCGCCGACGACAAGGACGAAGAACGACATCAGGATGTGATCGAGCCCCATGAACGGCTGCACCGGCACGAGCGGGGCGATCAGGACGCCGCCCAGGCCGGCCAGGCAGGTGCCGACGACGAAGGTCGCCGACGCGTAGCGCGTCACCGGAATGCCCAGCGCGCGCGCCAACTCGGGATTACCGACCATCGCCTTGATGCGCGTTCCGGTGCGGCTGCGCGCATACCAGAGGAACAGGCCGCCGAGGACGACGACGCTCACCGCGATCAGGACGAGGCGGTAGCTCGGGTAGGCGGCACCGAGTACCTCGACGGTGCCGCCGATCGGCTCGTTCAGGCTCTTGTAGCCGAGGCCGAACATCGCCTCGGCGCACTTGCGCAGGAGCAGGCTCAGGCCCCAGGTGACGACCAGCGTGTCGAACGGGCGCTGGTAGAGCGGCCGGACGAGCCAGCGCTCGACCGCGTAGCCGAGGACCCCGCAGACGCCGATCGCCAGCGGCACAGCGGCCAGGTAAGGCCAGCCGTTCGCCTGCGCCACGTACGCGCAGTAGGCGCCGATCATCACGAGCTCGCCGTGCGCGAGGTTCAGCACGCCGAGCAAGCCGAGCACGACCGCCAGGCCGAGCGCGAGGATCGCGAGCGTGGCGATACCGAACAGCGCGTTCAGCGCCTGCGCGACGAGGACCGGCTCCATCGGCGGGCGACGGCGGCCGGACGGATCAGCGCGTCACGCCCGGCAGGCGGTGCCGCTCTTGACGGCTTTGATCGTCTTGAAGACCTCGAACTCGGTGCCACGGCAGCGGGCCAGGTACATGTCCTTGTCGACCTGGCGGCCGCGCATCGTCACCCGCCCCGACGCGCTGTCGAACGAGAGCCCTTCGGAGGCCGCGGTGAGCTTCTTCATGTCGTTGGCGCCGGCCTTGTCGAACATCGCCTTCGCCAGGTTCAGCGCCGAGTAGCAGTCGGCGCCGATCGTTGCGAGCTGCGGCGCCTTGTCACCGTACTTGGCCAGGTACGCCGCCTTGAAGACCTTCGCGCCTTCGGACGGGCTGTTCGCGAAGTAGCCCATGCACGAGTAGAGGTTGGCACTGTTCTGCGCGCCGATGCCCATCAGCGTGTTCTCCTCGAGCAGCATCGAGAGGCGCGCGATGCTCTTGTCAAGACCGAAGCCGGCAAACGTGCGGTTGAAGTTGACGTTGTCGGCGCCCACCAGCGTGCAGATCACCGCATCGGGCTTGGCTGCCTTGATGCGCGTCACGGCTTCCTCGAACTTGTTCGGCGCGCCGAACGGAACGTACTCCTCGCCAACGACCTTGCCGCCGTACTGCGCGACGTACTTCTTGATCTGCGCATTCGACTTGCGCGGCCAGACATAGTCGTCGCCTATCAGGTAGAAGGTCTTCGCATTCTTCTCCTTGGCCAGGAACTCGGTCGCCGGCTGCGCCTGCTGCGGCGGCGTCTCGCCGAGGCAGTAGACGTTCGGCGAGCACTCTCCGCCCTCGTAGACCGGCGAATAGATGTAAGGCACCCTCGCCTTGATCGTCGCGATATTGGCCTCGCGGGTTGCGCTGTCGTGCGAGCCGATGAAGAGATCGACCTTGTCCTCGAGCATCAGGCGCACGGCCGACTTCGCCGTCTCGGCCGGCGGGCCGCCGGCGTCGGTGAAGATCAGCTGGACCGGGCGACCCATGATGCCGCCCGCCTTGTTGATCGTCCCCGCCGCGAGGTCGGCGCAGGCGCGCTGCGTCGGACCGAACAGCGAGGCCGGACCGCTGAGGGCGATGAAGAAACCGATCTTGAAGTCCTTCGGCTGCGCGAACGCGGGCCGGATGAAGGCGCTCGACGCGCCGAGCATCGCCGTGCTCGCGGCCGCGCTCAGGATGCGCCGGCGCGCGGGGATGAAGTCGTCGCTCATGGAATCGGTCCTCCTGGTCCTTCTGGTTGAACCCGCTGCCCGCTACGCGGACACGGTGTCTCTGGGCAACTGGAAAGCCGCTATGCCTGCCCCTTCGGTGCAGGCATCTCCGGCAGGATCGCCTCGACTGCCTGCGCGACGGCGAGCAGGCGCGCATCGCTGCCTTCCGGCCCATCGAGCTCGACGCCGACCGGCAGCCCCGCCTTCGTCAGGGCCGCCGGCAGGCTGATGCCGGGAATGCCCGCGACGCTCCCGGGGCTCGAGTTGCGAATGAAGGTGGGAAATGTCGGGACGCGCTCGCCATTGAGCAGCACCGTCTCGTCGTCGCCGATCGGCGCGGCCGCGAGCGGCGTCGTCGGAAACATGACCGCAGCGACGCCGTGGCGCTTGAAGTGATCGCGATACGCGGCCTGCAGCTGCGGGCGCTGCACCGTGAGCGCGTGGCGATAGGCTGCTTCGGGAATCGCGCCGGCGCCGCGCAGGCTTTGCAGCAATCCAGCGACGTCGGGGCTCGCGCATTGCGCCACCAGTTCCGCATAGCGCATCGGCAGGCCATGGCCGGCGAGGTAGGCGTCGAGATCGACCACGGTTTCGTAGAGTGCGATCGGGAAACCCGCCTCGTTGTCGAGGCGCCCGACATCGGGGATGTCGCCTTCCACAAGGATCGCACCTGCTTCCTTCAGCGCCCCAAGCACCTCTTCCATCAGGCGCGCGACCTCGGCGTCGAGCGGCTTCCAGAAATGGCCGCGCGGCACGCCGAGGCGCAGTCCCTTCAGGCTGACTGCGGCGCCAGCGCTGCCGCCGGTGACGACAGCGTCGAGGAGTACGCAGTCGGCAACGCTGCGCGTCATCGGCCCAGCCGTATCGCGCGTGTGCGAGATCGGCACGATGCCGGACTGCGACCAGCGCCCCGTCGTCGGCCGGAAGCCGACGATGCCGCACAGCGCCGCCGGAATGCGCACCGAGCCGCCGGTGTCCGAGCCGATGCCGCCGGGAGCCATCCGCGCCGCGACGGCGACGCCGACGCCGCCGCTCGATGCGCCGGGGATGCGTGTTGGGTCGTAGGGATTGCGCGCCGCGCCGAACGCGGCGTTGTTGTTCGTGATGCCGTAGGCGAGCTCGTGCAGGTTCGTCTTGCCGAAGACGATCGCGCCGGCATCGAGCAGTTTCTGCACGACGACACCATTCCTCGCCGGGCGATGGCCGCGCAGGCCGGGCGTTCCCGCGGTCGTCGGCATCGCCGCGGTGTCGAGGTTGTCCTTGAGCGCCAGCGGAATGCCGTGCAGCGGACCGAGCGGCGCGGCCCGGGCACGCGCGGCGTCGGCGGCGCGCGCGTCGGCGCGTACCTGCGCCGGGTCGAGGTGGATGAAGGCATTGAGGGCGGCGCCCTGCTCGGCCTTGCGCAGGAGCGCCTCGGCATAGGCCTCCGCAGCGACCTCGCCGCGCCGAAGGACGGCCGCGGCCTCGCTGATCGTCAGAGCGGTGAGATCCATGCTGTCCCTCGACACGCCTGCAACGTCCGCGCGCACAAGCTGCGATCGCGCGGCGCCGCTGGCAACACACAGCCCGAAGACAGGTTTCGAGCGAGCGAATTCATCATAGCGAGTCCCGGCGGCCCCCGCCGCTCAGCCGGCGCGACGACCGATCCGATCGTCCATCTCGGCGATCGCGGCGGCCAGTGAGTTGCCCTGATCATGGATCTCCGTGCGCAGCGATTCCTGGGTTGTGGCGACGCGTTCGCCGAGCCGCTCGAGCTCGTCGTGCAGGGCCGTGCGCAGCTCGCTGAACCGCGACGCCTCCGCCTGCTCGGCCAGAGCGCGTTGCTGCTGCAACTCCTTGGCACTGCGTCGCGTCTCCATGAGGATCGTGCCCTGCCAGAGCGCCATGTACGACGCGAAGGCCAGCACGACGAACACCAGGATGCCGAGCAGCACCAGCCCGAGCGGAGCGTCGAACGACGTGAACAGCAGGCTCAGCGTCGTCGGAGCGACCACGGCCGCCCAGTTGATCGCGACGAACGCGGCGACCAGGACGAGCATCAGGACGACCAGCAGGGTGCGTGCTCGCATGAGGTTCTCCGGTCCGGCTTGAGGGGGCGCCATGTCCGCCCGATGGTGCCAGCCCGGCCTCGTCATGCCAAGCGGGAATGAACGCGAAGCCGGCCCCTTGGCGATCGGAGTATGGTCGCAATGCTGGCAAGGAAGCGATGCAGCTGCTATCGGTCATCTCCCGCGTCATCGACAGGCTCAATCGCTGGATCGGCCGTGCGACGTCGTGGTTCATCCTCGCTTCGGTGCTGATCACCGCTGGCAACGCCACGGTGCGCAAGATCTTCGACGACAGTTCGAACGCCTGGCTGGAAATCCAGTGGTATCTCTACGGGGCGGCCTTCCTGCTGGCGGCGGGCTACGTGCTGCTGGTCGACGAGCACGTGCGCATCGACGCCGTCGCACAGCGCTTCCCGGTTCGACTCCGTACCTGGATCGACGTCGTGGCGCTCGTGCTGTTCGTGCTGCCGCTGTGCGGCTTGATGCTTGCGCTCGGCGGCGCCTACTTCTGGCGGGCCTGGGTGTCGGGCGAGACCTCGTACAACGCCGGCGGCCTGATCCGCAGGCCCATCTACATGTGCATTCCCCTGGGCTTCGGCCTGCTCGGGCTGCAGGCGATCTCCGAGCTGATCAAGCGCATCGAATTCCTACGCGGTCGTTGAACCCGGCCGACCACCAGCGGCCGAGCTTCCTGAATTCCTTGGCGGCGCGCCGATCGACGGGGCGCGTTCTTGACCTGGGTCGCGGCCCATCTCGCGCCGCTGATGTTCGGCGCGCTGGCGCTGTTCCTGCTGACCGGCGTTCCCGTTGCGTTCGCGCTCGCCGCCTGTGGCATGACCTTCGGCTTCATCGGCATCCAGCTCGGGGTGTTGCCCGAGGCGCTCTTCCAGGCCTTGCCGCTGCGCATGTTCGGGATCGTCTCCAACACGACGTTGCTGGCCATTCCGTTCTTCACGTTCATAGGGCTCATCCTGCAGCGCTCGGGCATGGCCGAAGACCTGCTCGAGACCATCGGCCAGGTGTTCGGACCCGTGCGCGGGGTGGGCTCGCGCTGGCCGTGGTGTTCGTCGGCTCACTGCTCGCGGCCACCACTGGCGTTGTCGCTGCCTCGGTCATCTCGATGGGCCTGATCTCGTTGCCGATCAAGCTGCGCTACGGGCTACAACAGGCGCTTCGCCTGCGGCGTGATCACCGCGTCGGGGAGCCTCGCCCAGGTGGTGCCACCATAGCTGGTGCTGATCGTCATGGCCGACCAGCTCGGCCGCAGCGTCGGCGACATGTATGCCGGCGCCCTCGCCCCGGCGGCACTGCTCGTCGTTCTCTATGCGGCGCTGGTCGTACTGATCGCGCTGGTGCTGCCGCGCTGGGTTCCGGCGTTGCCGCCCGAAGCGCGCGCCTTTCGCGAAAGCGACAGGAGCAGCGGCCACCGCTCGCTGCTGGTCCTCTTTCTCGTCAGCTGCGTCGCCGCTCCTTCAGGGCTACCTCGTCATGCTTCCGGCGATCGGCCGGCCGTTTGCACCGCCGACCGATGAAACGGTGATGGTGGGCCTCGCCGGCGCCGTGCTGTCGGCCTTCGTCCTCGCGTTGCTCGACATGGCGCTTCGGCTGCGCCTGCTGTCGCTGCTGGCGCGCCGCGTCGCCTTCGTGCTGATTCCGCCCTTGATCCTGATCTTTCTCGTCCTCGGCACCATCTTTCTCGGCGTCGCCACGCCGACCGAAGGAGGTGCGATGGGCGCCACCGGAGCGCTCGTGCTGGCCGGCGCGCGCGGCCGCCTGATCATGCGCGAGTGCGGCGCTGCTCTCGACCACCAAGCTCGCCTGCTTCGTGATGTTCGTGCTGATCGGCTCGACCGTGTTCAGCCTCATCTTCCGGGGCGTGGACGGCCGTGTCTGGATCGGACATCTGTTCGACAAGTTGCCGGGCGGTCCGACGGGGTTTCTGATCTTCGTCACGACGCTGGTGTTCTTCCTCGGGATGTTCCTCGACTTCTTCGAGATCGCGTTCATCCTGCTTCCTCTGCTCGGGCCGATCGCCGACAAGGTCGGCATCGACTTGATCTGGTTCGGCGTGCTGGTGGGCATTAACCTGCAGACCTCCTTCATGACCCCGCCGTTCGGGTTCGTGCTGTTCTACCTGCGCAGCGTCGCACCCAAAGAAGACCACTTCGATGCGCAGACCGGACTCACGACGAGCGCCGTGCGCACCTCCGACATCTATTTCGGCGCCCTTCCGTTCGTGGTCGTGCAGGTGCTCGTGATGGCGCTGGTCATCGCTTTTCCGGTGCTCGTGCTCGGCGACGCTGCCAAGGCGAAGCCGAAATTGGATCGCGCCACCATCGAGCAAGAGATGCGCGACATGGGCGGGCCGGCGCCCGCGCAGTCGGGACCCGATCCGATACAGCAGCTGCTGGACAGCATGAAGCACAATCCTTGACGGAACGCCGGGGCGCGGGGCGCTTGCGCGAGCCGGGCCTCGGCGTACGCCTCGGCGCCGACTTCGCCGCGTCGCAGGACGCCCGCGGCCTCGCTATTCGCGAGAGCGGGCGAGATCCATGATGCCTCTCGAGGGTCCGACCGCCGCCGATCGTGGCCAGCCGATTCGCCATCGAGGCGCAAAGCGCAGCCGTAGGGGCTCCTACGACGAGAATTTGCAACGACCAAGGCGTCCGTTTTGCGGGATCACCCGAAAGGCCTGCGCGGCACTGGTGCGAGTCCTCCCGTAGTGTGAACACCAGGTCGGCCGAGGCCGTCCCGCCCTCGCGCACGTGCAGCTGCAAGGCATCCGAGGTGAGGAAGCCGTCGCCGACGATGTCCTCGAAGCCGACGAGCTTCACCCGGTAGGTCGTGCCGCCGATCAGGAAGTCGGTGCTGCTGAAGGCACTCGGAAGGTAGACGAAATCGGCGCTGCGTCCGGGTCGGACATGTTCGGCGTCGAGTTGAGGCTGAACAGATAGCTGCCCACCACCGGCGGCAGCGCCGGCGTTGTGAAGTTGAGCGTCAGCGACGCCCGCTTGACGGTGTCGCAGTCGGCGACGCCGTAGACGATCACCGGCACCGGCCGGCCGACCTCGCCGGCGGCGCAGACTGGAGGCGCGGGCCGGAGTCGAACCGACCTACTCGGATTTGCAATCCGGTGCATAACCGCTTTGCTACCGCGCCGCTGCGGCCCGTCGAGGCCAGCGCCTCGCCGATACCGACTCGATAAAAAGGGAAGCCTCGGCTTCCCTTCCTGACCTGTGGAGCGGGAGACGAGTCTCGAACTCGCGACCTCAACCTTGGCAAGGTTGCGCTCTACCAACTGAGCTACTCCCGCTTCGCTCGACAAGGCCCCAGAGCCCTGCCGACGAGGCCGGAAGTATAGCGGCAAGGCCGCGCGGCCTCGCCGCCGCGCCGCGGTCCGTCAATGCGTCAGCACGTCGCCGGCAGGCGGCACCGCCGGGGTCGTCGCGGCGGTCGCTGCGACGGCTTCGACCGGCTTGACCGGCTCATCGTCGGGCAGAGGCTGCGGAATCCTTTCGAGCGCGAATTCGAGCACCTGATCGATCCATTTCACGGGAACGATCTCGAGCTGGTTCTTCACGTTCTCGGGGATCTCCTGCAGGTCCTTGACGTTGTCCTGCGGAATCAGCACGGTCTTGATGCCGCCGCGGCGCGCCGCGAGGAGCTTCTCCTTCAGGCCGCCGATCGCCGTCACCTCGCCGCGCAGGGTGATCTCGCCGGTCATCGCCACGTGGGCGCGAACCGGGATGCCGGTCAGCGCCGAGACGAAGGCCGTCGTCATCGCCGCGCCGGCACTCGGACCGTCCTTCGGCGTCGCGCCGTCGGGGACGTGGATGTGCACGTCACGCTTCTCGAACATCTCGTCCTTGATGCCGAGGCGCCGGGCCCGGCTGCGCACGACCGAGCGCGCCGCCTCCACCGACTCCTTCATCACATCGCCGAGCTGGCCGGTGCGCAGGATGTTGCCCTTGCCGGGCATCACCGCCGCCTCGATGGTCAGCAGGTCGCCGCCGACCTCGGTCCAGGCGAGACCGACGACCTGGCCGACCTGGTTCTCCTTTTCCGCCTGACCGTAGTCGTGCTTGCGCACGCCCAGGTAGTCGTTGAGGTTGTCCTCGACGACGACGACTTTCTCCGTAACCTGCTTCAGCTGGATCGCCTTGACGACCTTGCGGCAGATCTTCGAGATCTCGCGCTCGAGCGAACGAACGCCCGCTTCGCGCGTGTAGTAGCGGACGATGCCGCGCACCGCCGATTCCGTGACCTCGAGCTCGCCTTCGCGGATGCCGTTGTTCTTCGCCTGCTTCGGAAGCAGGTAGCGCAAGGCGATGTTGACCTTCTCGTCTTCGGTGTAGCCGGCAAGGCGGATCACCTCCATCCGGTCGAGCAGCGCCGGCGGGATGTTCATCGAGTTCGACGTCGCGATGAACATCGTGTCCGACAGGTCGAAGTCGACCTCGACGTAGTGGTCGCTGAAGGTGTGGTTCTGCTCCGGATCGAGCACCTCGAGCAGCGCGCTCGAAGGATCGCCGCGGAAATCCATTCCGAGCTTGTCGATCTCGTCGAGGAGGAACAGCGGATTGCGAGTGCCGATCTTGGCCAGGGTCTGCAGCACCTTGCCCGGCATCGAGCCGATGTAGGTGCGGCGGTGGCCGCGGATCTCGGCTTCGTCGCGAACGCCGCCGAGCGCCATGCGGGCGAACTTGCGCCCCGTCGCGCGCGCCACGCTCTGTCCGAGCGAGGTCTTGCCGACTCCCGGAGGGCCGACCAGGCACAGGATCGGCGACTTCACCTTCTCGACGCGCTGCTGCACCGCGAGGTACTCGAGGATGCGGTCCTTGACCTTTTCGAGACCGTAGTGGTCCTCGTCGAGAACCTGCGCGGCGTACGCCAGGTCCTGCTTGATCTTCGTGCGCTTCGACCACGGCAGATTGACGAGCGTGTCGATGTAGTTGCGGACGACCGTCGCCTCCGCCGACATCGGCGACATGAGCTTGAGCTTCTTGAACTCGGCGTCGACCTTCTTCTTCGCCTCCTTCGGCAGCTTGGCGGCGATGATCTTCTTCTCGAGCTCCTCCATGTCGGCGCCTTCTTCGCCGTCGCCGAGCTCCTTCTGGATCGCCTTGACCTGCTCGTTGAGGTAGTACTCGCGCTGGCTCTTCTCCATCTGCCGCTTGACGCGGCCGCGGATGCGCTTTTCGACCTGCAGGATGTCGACTTCGTGCTCGAGCTGCTCGAGGAGCTTCTCGAGGCGCTTGTCGACGTCGACGAGGTCGAGCACCGACTGCTTGTTCTCGAGCTTCAACGGCAGGTGCGCGGCAATCGTGTCGGCCAGCCGGCCGGCGTCGTCGATTCCGGCGATCGACGTCAGGATCTCGGGCGGAATCTTCTTGTTCAGCTTGACGTACTGGTCGAACTGCTGGGTGACGGCGCGACGCAGCGCCTCGACCTCGCTCTTCGCCTCGGTTTCCGGCGGCACGGGCGTGACTTCGGAGACGAAGTACTCGCCGTTGTCGGTGACGCTGTGCGTCATCGCCCGCTGCACGCCTTCGACGAGCACCTTCACCGTGCCGTCGGGAAGCTTGAGCATCTGCAGGATCGAGGAAACACAGCCGACCTCGAACATGTCGTCGGGCTTGGGCTCGTCCTTGCCGGCGGCCTTCTGCGCGACCAGCATGATCTGCCGGCCGGCTTCCATCGCCACCTCGAGCGCCTTGATCGACTTCGGACGGCCGACGAACAGCGGAATCACCATGTGCGGGAAAACGACGACGTCGCGCAGGGGAAGCAGCGGCAGCGTGATCTTCTCGGCGGGGAGAATCGGATGACCGGACATGTCAGAAACCTCTCTTTCTCGTGCCGATGTGGGGCCCGAGGCTTCGATTAAAAGGGGTCGGCCGAGAGGCGGGCCGCTGCGAGGGAGGCGCCTGCCCGATCGGGGAGTCGGGCAGAAGGGCCATCAGGCGCTGAACTTGGCCGGCTCTCGGTACACGAGGAGCGGCTTCGCTTCGTCCTGGATGGTGTGCTCGTCGAGAACGACTTTGGCCACGCCGTCGAGCGTGGGCAGCTCGAACATGGTGTCGATCAGCGATTGCTCCATGATCGAGCGCAAGCCCCGCGCGCCGATCTTGCGCGCGAGCGCCTTCTTGGCGATGGCGACGAGCGCCGACGGCCGGATCTCGAGCTCGACGCCGTCCATCGCGAAGAGCTTCTGGTACTGCTTGACGAGCGCGTTCTTCGGCTCGGTGAGGATGCGTACCAGGGCGTCTTCGGTCAGCTCGCCGAGCGTAGCGACGACCGGGAGGCGCCCGACCAGCTCGGGGATCAGGCCGAACTTGATCAGGTCCTCCGGCTCGACCTCGCGGAAGATCTCCGAGACGCGCTTTTCCGACTTCGTGTGAACTGTCGCGCCGAAGCCGATGCCCGACTTCTCGGAGCGGTTCTGGATCACCTTCTCGAGGCCGTCGAAGGCGCCGCCGCAGATGAACAGGATGTTGGTCGTGTCGATCTGCAGGAAATCCTGGTTCGGGTGCTTGCGCCCGCCCTGCGGCGGAACGCTCGCCATCGTCCCTTCGACGAGCTTGAGCAGCGCCTGCTGCACGCCTTCGCCCGAGACGTCGCGCGTGATCGACGGGTTGTCGGCTTTCCTGCTTATCTTGTCGATCTCGTCGATGTAGACGATGCCGCGCTGCGCCTTCTCGACGTCGTAGCCGCAGTTCTGCAGTAGCTTCTGGATGATGTTCTCGACGTCCTCGCCGACATAGCCGGCTTCGGTCAGCGTCGTCGCGTCGGCGATGACGAAGGGAACGTTGAGCAGGCGCGCCAGCGTCTGCGCGAGCAGCGTCTTGCCCGAGCCGGTCGGCCCGATCAGCAGGATGTTGCTCTTCGAGAGCTCGATCTCGTCCTTGGTGCGACTCATGTGCTTGAGCCGCTTGTAGTGGTTGTAGACCGCGACCGACAGGGTTCGCTTGGCGACCTCCTGGCCGATCACGTACTGGTCGAGGCTCGCCTTGATCTCGCTCGGGATCGGCAGATCCGACTTCGTCGACTTCGGGTCGGCGGCGTCGGCCGGGACCTCGTCGCGGATGATGTCGTTGCACAGCTCGATGCATTCGTCGCAGATGAAGACCGAAGGACCGGCGATAAGCTTCTTCACCTCGTGCTGGCTCTTGCCGCAGAACGAGCAGTAAAGAACCTTTTCGCTCGAAGAACCTTTTTTCTCGGCCATGTAGATGCGAAGGAGGCGACGGCGCGACGGGGCGACGCGCGAACAATGATAGTAGAAAAGAAAACGGGGCCTTCGCTTCGAAAAAGGCCCCGTTTGCCGTGTTGTTGCCGGCCCACGCCGGCGTGAATTCGTCAGCTCTTGACAGTCGCGGCGCCGCGTTCGGTCAGCACCTGGTCGATCAGTCCGTAGGCCTTCGACTCCTCGGCGTCCATGAAGAAGTCACGCTCCATGTCGGCACGGATCTTCTCGATCGGCTGGCCGGTGCGCTCGGCGTAGATCTTGTTGAGCTGCTCGCGCGTCTTCAGGATCTCGCGGGCGTGGATCTCGATGTCGGTCGCCTGGCCCTGCGCGCCGCCGGAAGGCTGATGCACCATGACTCGGGAATTCGGCAGCGCCAGACGCTTGCCCTTGGCACCGGCCATCAGCAGGAACGAGCCCATGCTCGCGGCGATCCCCATGCACATCGTCGACACGTCCGGCTTGACGAATTGCATGGTGTCGAAAACCGAGAGACCGGCGCTGACGCTGCCGCCCGGCGAGTTGATGTAGAGGTGGATGTCCTTGTCGGGGTTCTCGCTCTCGAGGAAGAGCATCTGCGCGACCACCAGGTTGGCCGTCTGGTCGGTGACCGGTCCGACCAGGAAGATGATCCGCTCGCGCAGCAGGCGGCTGTAGATGTCGTAGGCGCGCTCACCGCGCCCGGAGGTCTCGATGACGATGGGGACCATTCCCAGCCCCGTGGTTTCAAGCGCGCTCATGACATTCCTTGGTTTGCGAGGGTCGCAGCCGATTATGTGACCGCTCGCGGGCGCCTTGGGGCGTGCCGCCTGCCCGTTCGGACGGGCCGGCGCTGCCCCGCTCAGCCGGCCATCAGCTCGTCGAAAGGAACAGTCAACGCCTTCACCTTGGCCCGCTCGAGGACATGGTTGGCGACGTTGTTCTCGATGACGACGGCTTCGATTTCCTGCATGCGCTGGCGATCGCTCAGGTACCAGCGCATCACTTCGCTCGGCTTCTCGTAGCTTTGCGCCAGCTCTTCGATGTGCGCCTGCAGCTGCTCGGGCTTGGCCTGCAGGTTCTGGCTGCGCACCAGCTCGCCGACGACCAGGCCTAGGCGCACGCGCCGCTCGGCCTGCGCCTGGAACATCTCCGCCGGAATGGGCGCCGACTCGGCGTCCTTGACGCCTCGCTTCTTCAGGTCCGCGCGCATCTGCTCGACCATGCGTTCGACCTCGCCGGCGACGAGCGCCTTGGGCACTTCGAGCTCCGCCGCCTTGACGAGCGCGTCCATGACGTTCTGCTTGTTCCTCGCCTGGATGCGGAACTTCACTTCGCGCTCGAGGTTCTTGCGGACGTCGGCGCGCAACGTGTCGACGGTGGCGCCGACGATTCCGAGCGCCTTCGCGAACGCCTCGTCGACAGCCGGCAGATGCTGCGCCTCGATCTTCTTCAGCGTGACCGTGAAGTCGGCTTCCTTGCCGGCGACGTCCTTGCCCTGGTAGTCGGCGGGAAATTGCAGCGGGAAGGTCTTCGAGTCGCCCGCCTTCATGCCGCGCACGGCGGCGTCGAACTGCTCGAGCATCTGACCTTCGCCGATGACGAACTGAAAGCCCTCGGCCTTGCCGCCCTCGAACGGCACGCCGTCGACGGTACCGGCGAAGTCGATCGTCACGCGGTCCCCTGCAGCGGCCGGCTCGGCTGCCGGGCGCTGCTGGAAGGTGCGGCGCTGCTTCCTCAGGATCTCGATCGTCTTGTCGACGGCGGCGTCGGTCACCTCGCTCGTGACGCGCTCGATTTCGGCCGCGCCGAGCTCGCCGATCTTCACCTCCGGGTAGACCTCGAAGGTCGCATCGAACGCGACCTCGCCTTCCGGCGCCCCTTCCTTCTCGGTGATGCGAGGAGGGCCGGCGACGCGCAGCTTGGCTTCGTTGACGGCCTCGGAAAACACCTGCCCGACCTTGTCGTTCAGGACCTCGCTGTGCACGGTGTAGCCGTAGCGCTGCGAGACGACGCTCATCGGCACCTTGCCGGGCCGAAAGCCGTCGGCGCGGACGGTCCGCGACAGGCGGCGCAGGCGCGACTGGACTTCGGAGGCGATCGTCGCTGCCGGCAACGACAGGGTGATGCGGCGCTCGAGCTTGTCGAGCGTTTCAACGTGGACGGCCATGATGCTTCGCTGTCGAAAGAACGGTTGCTGGTGCGCGGGGCGGGACTCGAACCCGCACGCCGGTGAAGGCGTCAGGACCTAAACCTGGTGCGTCTGCCAATTTCGCCACCCGCGCGGGAAACAGGAGAAGGAGCGGGATCGCCGGGAGGCGACCGCCGCAAGGATTGTGCTTTCGGGTCCTGCCTGGGGGAAACCTGCTAGTTTACGGGCTCGCAGCGGATGCGGGACCACCGCCCGCACCGCTGCCTTGCGGGCATGGACAATCGCGCGTGGCCGTCGATCACTACGAGAACTTTCCAGTCGCCTCGCTGCTCTGCCCGGCACGGCTGCGTCCGGCGGTGCGGGCGATCTACGCCTTCGCGCGCACCGCTGACGACATCGCCGACGAAGGCGACGCCGCGCCGTCGCAGCGATTGGCGAGCCTGGCCGCGTATCGGCAGGACCTCGAGGCCATCGCCTCGGACCGGCCGGCCTCCACGCGCTGGCCCGAAGTGTTCGTTCCCCTGGCGATGGCGCTGCGCAGCCACCGCCTTCCGGTCGATCTCCTCGTTGCGCTGCTCGACGCCTTCACGCAGGACGTGACCGTGACCCGCTACGCCGATCGAGCTGCCCTGCTCGATTACTGTCGCCGCTCCGCGAATCCGATCGGCCGGCTGCTGCTTCATCTCTACGACGTGGCCGGCAGCGACGCGCTGGCGCGCTCCGACGCGATCTGCACGGCGCTGCAGCTCGCCAACTTCTGGCAGGACCTGGGCCGCGACACGGCGCGCGGCCGCCTCTACGTTCCGGAAGCCGACTGCCGCAGGCACGGCGCCGATCCCGCCGCCCTGCTCGGGGGGCGGGACGGCGAGGCCGCACGCGCGGTCGTGCGCGAGCTCGTCGCCTGGTCGCGCGACCTGATGGGGTTCGGTGCTCCGCTCGTCCACGCGATCGCCGGCCGCGCCGGCTGGGAGCTGCGCCTGGTCGTGCAGGGGGGCTTGCGCATCCTCGAGCGGATCGACCGGCTCGACGGTGCGACCCTGCTGCAGCGTCCAACGATCGGGGCGCGCGACGCCGCGACGATCGCCTGGCGCGCCCTGCGCATGCGCCGCGCCGCCGTCGGCGTCGACCGCCCCGAGCGCCTGGCCTGAAGGCGACGGCCATGAAACGCCCCGCTCTCGCCCCGATGACGCCCGAGCAATACGTTCAGGACAAGGCCGCGGCGAGCGGCTCGAGCTTCTACTACGCCTTCCTGTTTCTGCCGCCGCCGCGGCGCGCCGCGATCACCGCGTTCTACGCCTTCTGTCGCGAGGTCGACGACGTCGCCGATGAAGTCTCCGACCCGGGCGTCGCCGCCGCCAAGCTCGCCTGGTGGCGCAGCGAGGTGGCGAGCAGCTATGCGTCGGCACCGACCCACCCCGTGACCCGGGCGCTCATGCCGCACTGCGCCGCCTACGACATCGAGCCGCGGCACCTGCTGGCTGTCATCGAAGGCTGCCAGATGGACATCGACCAGTCGCGCTATCTCGACTTCGCCGGCCTGGCGCGTTATTGCGATCTCGTCGCCGGCGTGGTCGGCGAGGTCGCCGCCAGCATCTTCGGCCGCACCCGCGAATCGACCCTGGCCTACGCCCACGCGCTGGGACTGGCGATGCAGCTCACCAACATCATCCGCGACGTCGGCGACGATGCGCGGCGAGGCCGCATCTACCTGCCGCTGGACGAGCTGAAGCGCTTCGACGTCAAGGCGAGCGAGCTGCTCGAGCGCAAGTACAGCGAGCGCTTCAGGTCGCTGATGGCGTTCCAGGCCGAACGGGCCGAGCGCTGCTACGAGGAGGCGCTGGCCCGCCTCGAAGAAGCCGATCGGCCGGCGCAAAAGCCCGGCCTCATGATGGCCAACATCTATCGCAGCCTGTTGCACGAGATCGAGGCCGACGGCTTCCAGGTGCTGCATCAGCGCATCTCCCTGACGCCGATCAGAAAGCTCTGGATCGCGATGCGGACCAACTGGCGCGGGCGCTAGTGACACGGCGCATCGCCGTCATCGGCGCCGGCTGGGCGGGGCTGGCCGGCGCCGTCGAATGCACGGCGCGCAGTGCCCACGTCACCCTCTTCGAGATGGCACCGCTGCCCGGCGGTCGGGCTCGCGACATCGCCACCTCGGACGCCGGGCTCGACAACGGCCAGCACATCTGCATCGGCGCCTACCGCGAGACCCTGCGCACGCTTCAGCGCATCGGGGTCGGCGAGCGCGACGCCTTCGTTCGCATGCCGCTTCGCCTGGTCGATGCCGAAGGCTTCGGCCTGCGCTTGCCGGCCGCGCAGCCGCAGCTGGCGTTCGCGCGCGGCGTCCTCGGCCGGCGCGGCTGGCGCCTTCGTGACCGCCTCGCCCTCCTGCGTTGCGCGTTCACCTGGGCACGCGGCGGCTTCGTCTGCGCGCCGGAAGCGACCGTCGCCGACCTCGCGGCCGCGCTGCCCGCCATCGTTCGACGCGAGCTCATCGAGCCCCTGTGCGTCGCCGCCTTGAACCCTCCGCTCGACCTCGCAAGCGGGACGGTCTTCCTGCGCATCCTGCGCGACGCCCTCGCCTCCGGGCCCGGCGCCTCGGACCTCTTGCTGCCCAGGCTCGGCCTGGGTTCGGTCCTGCCCAGGCCCGCGCTCGACTGGCTGGCCGCCCAAGGCGCGACCGTTCGCCTCGCCAATCGCGTCGATCGGATCGAGGCGGCCGGCGGCGCATGGCTCGTCGACGGCGTCGCCTTCGACGCCGTCCTCGTCGCCACGA
>DATMGW010000222.1:0-3633 GCA_035555295.1 Caldimonas sp. | reverse complement strand
TCGCGAGCGCGCGCGCCGAAGGCAAGCGCCTGGGCCGCGCGATCGGCCGCGACAGCCTCGCCGGGGTGTCGCTCGTCGCCACCGTGCCGGCGCAGCACATGTACGGCTTCGAGTCGAGCGTGCTGATCGCGCTGCACGGCGGCGCCGCCTTCGACGCGGCGCGGCCCTTCTATCCGGCCGATATCGTCGCCGCCCTCGAGCGGACGCCTGCGCCGCGGATGCTCGTGACGACGCCTTTCCATCTCAAGGCGCTGCTCGAATCCGGCGTCGTCCTGCCGCGCCTGGATCTCGTCCTGTGCGCGACTGCGCCGCTGTCGCCGCAACTCGCGGCGCGCGCCGAAAGCGCGTTCGCCGCTCCGCTGGTCGAGATCTACGGCTGCACCGAGGCCGGCCAGGTCGCGTCGCGGCGCACGACCGACGGACCCGAGTGGCGCACCCTCGACGATGTCGTGCTGAGCGGCGACGGCGACGCCACGGTCGCCAGCGGTGGCCACGTGCCGCAGGCGACACCGCTCGCAGACGTGCTCGAGGTCGTCGACAGCGCGACCTTCCGCCTGCTCGGCCGTTCGAACGATCTCGTCAACATCGCCGGCAAGCGCAGCTCGATCGGACACCTCAACTTCCACCTGAACGCCATCGAGGGCGTCGTCGACGGCACCTTCTGGATGCCTCCCGAGAACGACCACGCGCCCGGTGTCGCGCGCCTGGTCGCCTTCGTCGTCGCGCCGGCAGCGACGCGCGGGGACATCCGCGCTGCGCTGCGCTCGCGCATCGACGCGGCCTTCCTGCCGCGCCGCATCGTCCACGTCGATGCCCTGCCGCGCGAGGCGACCGGCAAGCTCGCGGCGGCACGCCTGGCCGCGTTCGCCGCCGGGCATCGCGTGTGATGGCGCCGCTTCCGACGAACGCATCCGCGCCGAGGGGAAAGATCGTCCGCCGCGTCGTCGACGTCGGCGCCGATCATCCGGCCTTCGCCGGACACTTTCCCGGACGGCCGATGTGGCCCGGCGTCGCGCTCGTCGCCGAAGTGCTCGAAGCGGCGCGCGCCGAGCCCGGGCTGGCGCAGCGCATCGGCAACGCGCCGCGCCTGGGCGTCGTCAAGTTCCTCGCGCCGGTGCTTCCGGGCGCGCGCCTCGCCATCGAGTTTCGCGACGTCGTCGGCGGGATCGAATTCAGCGTCAGCGATGGCGGCCGCATCGCCGCGAGCGGCCGCTTCTCGAGCGACGAAGTGCCTCGCCCCGCACCATGAAGAGCGAAAGCGGAACGGCGCCCGCTGCCGGCTGGACCGCCCAGCGCGAGCGCAGCAACCTGCCGGTGCTGCGGGCGATGCGCTGGGTCGCGCTCATGGCGGGCCGCCGCGTCTCGCGAGCCCTGCTGCACCCGATCGTCCTCTACGCCACGCTGGTCGAAGGCAATCTGCGCCGCCATTCGCGGCGCTACCTCGATCGCGCCCTCGGCCGCAAGGCAACCTGGCGCGACGTCTATCGCCACCTCCACGCCTTCGCGGCGACCTTGCTCGATCGCGTCTACCTGCTGCGCGAACGCTTCGAGGAGTTCGAGGTCGAGGCGAGCGGCGCCGAGACGCTGATGCGCCCGTTCGCGAACGGCATCGGCGTGCTCGCCTGCGGCGCCCACCTGGGCAGCTTCGAGGCGCTGCGCATGATCGGCCACGACAAGGGCCTGCGCATCGCCATGATCATGTACGAGGACAACGCGCGCCTCATCAACGACACGCTCGCGGCGATCGCGCCGCGCGCCTCGCTGCACACGATCGCGCTCGGCCGCGTCGACGCGATGCTGACCCTGTCGCGCTGGCTCGACGACGGCGGCATCGCCGGCATGCTCGCCGACCGCACGCTGCCCGGGAATTCGCAGCGCTCGAAGAGCGTCGTCCTGCCCTTTCTCGGCGCGCCGGCACGCTTTGCCGACGGGCCGTTCCGCCTCGCCGCGATGCTGCGCCGCAAGGTCGTCTTCATGGCCGGGCTCTATCGCGGCGGGCGCCGCTACGAGCTGCGCTTCGCCGAGCTCGCCGACTTCGCCGACTGCGGCGCCGACCGCGACGCCGCGATCCGTGCCGCCGTCGAGCGCTATGTGGCGACGCTCGAGGCGCTGTGCCGCGAGGCGCCCTACAACTGGTTCAACTTCTACGACTTCTGGGCCGATGCCGACGCGAGCGACCGCCCTCAGGCCTGAGCGACGCGCCTTCGTGACGCGCGCTGCGCCGGGCCTCGTCGCGCTCGGCGCCGGCGTGGCGCCGGGCGGTGCCGTCGCCGCCGCGGAATTCGACCTGGCGCAGCTCGCGGCGCTGCTCGGCCGTGTCAAGTCGGGCGAGGCGAGCTTTGTCGAGAAGCGCCGCGTCGAGATGCTCGACCGCACGCTCGAATCGTCGGGCCGGCTCTCGTTCCGCGCGCCCGACAGCTTCACGCGCGAGACGCTCAAGCCGCGCCACGAAAAGCTCGAGGTCAACGGCAACGTGCTGACGATGAGCCTGGGCGAGCGCAGCCGCACGCTGCAGCTCGACAGCTCGCCCGAGACCGCCGTCGTCGTCGAGGCGATTCGCGGCACGCTGACCGGCAACCGCGACGCCCTCGAGCGATTCTTCGACGCGAGCGTCTCGGGAAGCGCCGGGCGCTGGACGCTCGACCTGGTGCCGCGCGACCTGCGCCTGCGCGGCCAGGTCGCCTCGGTGCGCGTCTTCGGCCGCGAGTCGGCGGTCCGCGAGGTGCAGGTGCTGCTCGGCGACGGCGACCGATCGACGATGACGATCGAGCCGTTAGCGGG
Organism: Caldimonas sp.; assembly: GCA_035555295.1. Classification (GTDB taxonomy): domain Bacteria; phylum Pseudomonadota; class Gammaproteobacteria; order Burkholderiales; family Burkholderiaceae_C; genus Schlegelella_A. The sequence continues at coordinate 852 of DATMGW010000222.1, read as the reverse complement.
CAACGCGCCCTGAAGAGCATGACCGCCGGCCGCAGGCGCGTCGCCGTCGCCGCCTGGCTCGTCGGCCTCGGCGCGGCGATCGCGATCGCGGTTCGCGCGAACTACGTCGCCGACCTGTCGGCGTTCCTGCCTTCGGCGCCGACCCCGGAGCAGTCGGTTCTTCTCGACCAGCTGAGGGATGGGGCGGCGTCGCGCCTGGTCCTCGTCGGCATCGAGGGCGGCAGCGCGAACGAGCGCGCGTCGGCGTCGAAGCGGCTCGGCGCGGCGCTGCGCGCGAGCGGCCGCTTCGCCTCGGTCGACAACGGCGACAGCGCGCCCTGGCAGGACGCAGGCCGCTTCGTTTTCGCGCATCGCTACGCCTTGAGCCCCGCCGTCGACGCGGCGCGCTTCACGAGCGATGGCTTGCGCGCCGCGATCGACGACACGCTCTCCCTGCTCGGAACGCCGGCCGGCTCGCTCGTCAAGCCGATCCTGCTGCGCGATCCGACCGGCGAGACGCTGCGCATCGCCGAAGCCCTGACCCCGGCGCGCGCGCCGAGAAGCGAAGACGGCGTCTGGGTCTCGCGCGTCGCGCCGCGCGCCGTCCTCGTCATGACGACACGCGCCGGCGGCGCCGACCTCGACGGCCAGGAACAGGCGCTGGCGACGATCCGCGCCGAGTTCGCGAAGGTCACTGCGGCGCCGGCAAGGCCCGGCACCGGCGCGCTGCGCCTGACGGTCTCCGGCGCCGGCAGCTTCGGTGTCGCGGCGCGCGAGCGGATCAAGGGCGAGGTCGAGCGCCTCGCGACCGTCGGCTCGGTCGCGATGGTCGCCCTGCTGTGGCTCGCCTTCGCATCGCTGCGTTCGCTCGCG
>DATMGW010000221.1:0-3156 GCA_035555295.1 Caldimonas sp. | reverse complement strand
CAAGCGGCGCAGCGTACCGGTCGGCGCGCCCGCCTTGCGCGCGCTCGACCGCTGGCTCGCGCTGCGCGGCGAGATCGCGCGCCCGGGCGAGGCGGCGCTCTTCGTCAGCGGGCGCGGCACCCGGTTGACGGCGAGCCAGGTGCGGTCGCGCCTGAAGGCTCAGGCGATCGCCGCCGGCATCCCGGCGCATGTTCATCCGCACATGCTGCGGCACTCGTTCGCGTCGCACCTGCTGCAGTCGAGCGGCGACCTGCGCGCCGTCCAGGAGCTCCTCGGCCACGCCAACATCGCGACGACGCAGGTCTACACGAAGCTCGATTTCGGCCACCTCTCCAAGGTCTACGACGCCGCGCATCCGCGCGCGAAAAAGCGCGCCGCGCCGGTGCGCTGACGGCCCTGCGGGCCCTGCTCGTGAAGACGATCCGCATTCGCCCGGGCAAGGAGCGCTCGCTGCTGCGCCGCCACCCGTGGGTGTTCGAAGGCAGCGTCGCCGGCGGCAAGGCCGACTCCGGCGAGACGGTCCGTGTCGAAGCGAGCGACGGCGGATTTCTCGCCTGGGCCGCGTACAGCGCGCAGTCGCTGATCCGCCTGCGCGCCTGGAGCTTCGACGAAGCGGAGCGCATCGACGCGGCGTTCTTTTCCCGGCGCATCGCCGCGGCCGTCGATTTCCGCAGGCGCCTGGCCGTGCCGAGCGACGGCGTACGCATCGTGCACGGCGAGTCGGACGGCCTGCCCGGCCTCGTCGTCGACCGCTACGGCGACGTGCTGGTGGCGCAGTTCCTGGCGGCCGGCGCGGAGCGCTGGAAGGGCATCATCGCCGACGCATTGATGAAGGCGAGCGGGGCTCTGCGTCTCTACGAGCGCAGCGACACGTCAGCGCGCGAGCGCGAAGGCCTCGCCGTGGCGAGCGGCTGGCTGCGTGGCACCGATGCGGCAAGCGACGCATCGACGAGCCTGACGATCCGCGAGCACGGCTGGCGGTTCGGCCTCGACATCGCGAGCGGCCACAAGACCGGCTTCTATCTCGACCAGCGCGACAACCGGAAGCGCTTCGCCGACTCGGTCCGCCACTTCGGCTTCGAGCGCGTCCTCAACTGCTACGCCTACACCGGCGGCTTCAGCGTCGCGGCGCTTGCGGGCGGCGCGGCGCACGTGACGAGCGTCGATTCTTCGGGGCCGGCGCTCGAGCGTGCGGTCGCCAACGTCACCTTGAACGGCTTCGATGCGGCGCGCCACGAAGCGCTCGACGCCGACGTCAACCAGACGCTGCGGGCGATGCTCGAAGCGCGCCGCAGCTTCGACGCGATCGTCCTCGATCCGCCCAAGCTCGCGCCGACCGCCGTGCACGCCGAGCGCGCGGCGCGCGCGTACAAGGACATCAATCGTCTCGCCTTCATGCTGCTGCGGCCGGGCGGCGCGCTGTTCACGTTCTCGTGCTCGGGCGGCATCAGCGACGATCTCTTCCACAAGATCGTCGCCGGCGCCGGGCTCGACGCCGGCGTCGACGGCTTCGTCCTCGAGCACCTCGGCGCCGCGCCCGACCATCCGATGACGGTCACTTTCCCGGAAGGCGAATACCTCAAGGGACTGGTGGTCATGAAGCGATAGGCGCGCGGTCGCTGACAATCGGAGGCGCAACGACCTTCCGGGCGGCGCGCACGGGGCGTCCTGCACGCCGCTGCGCGGCTGGAGGCGACATGAGGATTCATCTGCTGGTTGGAGCGGCGATGTTGGCGGCAGCCTTCGCATCGTCGAGTGCCTGGGGTGGCGAAAGCAAAGACGCGGCAGTTCCGGGCGCGGGCGTGCCGGCGCCGACGAGTCAGCGCCCCGCGTTGCGAACCCGCCCGGGTTCGGCCCACGCGAGCGCCGCGGCCAAGCCTCGCAACGGCAGGCCATATCGGGGCACGAACGAGACCTTTGCCGGCATCTCGCGCGGGACGAAAACCGCCGGAACCGCCGGCGACGACTGGTCGGCCGGAGGCGGCTCGAAGCCGAACAAAGGGAGCCCTGGGAAGAAGGATCCGTCGAAGTAGCGGGCGGCACCTTCGGCGCTCATCGCGCCGCGCGCTGCCGCTCCGGCATCGGCGGCAAGGCGACGCGCGTTTCGAACTTCGCGCGCCGTACGCAGAAGTAGGCTTTGACGTTGCGTACGTTGGCGTCGCTCGTGAAGAGGCGCTGCACGAGGTCGTCGTAGGCCGGCATGTCGATGACCTGCAGGGCAAGGACGAAGTCGGGCCCCGGCGAGACGCGGTAGCACTGCTGCACGGCTTCCTCCGCGATCGCTTTCGCCTCGAAGTCGGCGAGCGCCTCCGCCGACTGCCGGTCGAGCGTCACTTCGCAAATCGCCGTCAGTCCGTGCCCGAGCCTTTCAGGAGAAAGGATCGCGACGCGGCGTTCGATCACGCCGCTCTCTTCGAGGCGTTTGATTCGACGCAGGCAGGTGGCGGGCGACGTGTGGACGCGCGCTGCAAGGGCGTGGTTGGTCAGCGAAGCGTCGGATTGAAGGACACCCAAGAGCTTTCGATCAATCGGATCGAGCATGACAGGACTGATCGATTTCATCTCTTCTTGCTATCCGTTGGATGATTCAATCATTATGCCGGATAGTTGAAAGATGCAGTCAAAGGCAGCCTGGAATAGATTCTTTATTTCAAACTGAGGCTTCTACAGTGCCGCCTCCACACCCAGCCAGAGGCTCACTCCCATGTGCGGAATCGTCGGCGCCGTCAGCGCCCGCAACATCGTCCCGGTCCTCATCGAAGGACTGCGCCGTCTCGAATACCGCGGCTACGACTCGTGCGGCGTCGCCCTGCATCAGAACGGGCGCCTGCGCCGCGCGCGCAGCACGGCGCGGGTCGCCGAGCTGAGCGCGAACGTCGCGGCGGATCGGCTTCAGGGCGGCACCGGCATCGCGCATACGCGTTGGGCGACGCACGGCGCACCGCTCGTCCACAACGCGCACCCGCATTTCTCGCACGGGCCGGGCGCGATGGCCGACGCCGGCGAAGCCTCGGGCCTCGCCTCGTCGGGCCGGGTCGGCCTCGTGCACAACGGCATCATCGAGAACCACGACGAGCTGCGTGCCGAGCTGAAGAAGAAGGGCTACGTCTTCGTCACGCAGACCGATACCGAGGTCATCGCCCATCTCGTCGATCA
>DATMGW010000220.1:0-16050 GCA_035555295.1 Caldimonas sp. | reverse complement strand
TGCCGGCGAAGTACACGGACGGAAGCGGCCGCACCTGGTCGGGCAGGGGGCGCCGGCCGGGCTGGGTCAACGAAGCCCTGGCGCAGGGCAAGCCGTTGCAGTCGCTGGCTCTCTAGGCTCAGTGCTCTTGCGGACCGACCGGGGCATCGGCGAGCGCATGGCCCGGCCATCACCTCGGCACTGACGGTTCCGCCCCGGCCCGTGTCTCGCCGGGGGCGGCGGCCATCAGCCGATGGAGCGTACCGAGCAGGGCATCGATATCGACCGGCTTGACCGAGTGCTCGTCGAATCCCGAAGCCAGGGCGCGGCGCCGGTCGGAGGCGCGACCGTAGCCGGTCAGGGCGATCAGACAGGCTCGCTTCGTGCGCACATCGGCACGCAGGACGCCGGCCAGCTCGTAGCCGTTCATCCCCGGCAACCCGAGGTCGAGAATCGCCGCCTGCGGAACGAATTCGTCGAGCATTCCGATCGCTTCCTCGGCGCTCGCGGCGCTGCGGACCTCGTATCCTTCGATCTCCAGCAACGCCACCAGCGCCTGCGCGGCGTCGTCGTTGTCGTCAACCACGAGGATCTTCGCCGGATGGCGAACCGGCGATACGCTCGACGGCGTCGCCTTCGCCCTCTCGACCTGCGCGCTCATCTCGGGCAACGTCACGATGAAGCGGCAGCCCCGGCCGAGGCCTTCGCTCTCGGCGCGGATCGTGCCTCCGTGCAGGTGGACCAGGTTGCGCGCGATCGCCAGCCCGAGCCCGAGGCCGCCGCTGGCACGCTGCAGCGCCCGCCCGCCCTGGACGAAGCGATCGAAGACGCGCTCCAGCAGCTCCGCTTCGATACCAACTCCTTCGTCGGTGACGACCAGCTGCACCGAGCCGGCGGTGCGGCTCAATTCGATGCCGATGCGCTGGTCGTCCCGGGAGAACTTCGCCGCGTTGATCAGCAAGTTGCAGACGACCTGAGTCAGGCGGAGCGGATCGCCCCTGACGCAAACCGGCGCATCCGGCATCGTCACTTCCAGCGGCCGCTCGCGCCGCTGCAATGCCGGCTGGGTCTGCTCGATGGCGCGCGCAACGACGTCGCGCAGGTCGACGCGCTCGTCGCGCAGCTCGACCTTGCCCGTCGCGATGCGCGACACGTCGAGCAGATCGTCGACCATGCGCGACAGGTGCGTCAGCTGCCGGGCGATGATGCTGCGCTCGAACGCCGCCGGATTGCCGGGAAGGCGCGCCATCAGCTCGAGCGACGTGGTGATCGGGGCGAGCGGGTTGCGCAGCTCGTGTCCCAGCATCGCCAGGAACTCGTCCTTGGCCCGGTTCGCTATTTCCGCCTGGCGGCGCGCGGCCTCCGATTCGCCGAAGAGCCGCACGTTGTCGAGGGCGAGCGCCGCCCGCTGTGCGAGTTCGCCGACCAGGGCGCCGTCTTCGGCGCTGAAGCGCCGGCCCGATTCGGCCTGGATCGCGGCCATCGCTCCGATCGTGCGCCCACGCGCGACGAGCGGAACGGCGCAGACTCCGCGCATGCCGACCACCCGCGCGAAGCCACGGAACGTCTCATCCTGGTCGCCGACGGCATCGGGCGTATCGAAGTTCTCGAGGTAGCTCTGTCCGGTGGCGATGGCCCATGGAAAGGACCCGGCCGTCCCGGCTGAGGCAACGCCCTTGCCGACGTATTGCGCGATCGCCTCGGCGCGGCGGGGATCGGAATGATGCGTGAGCTTGCGATGCAGCACGCCGTCGTTGTCGAGCAGGTCGATGCGACAGACGTCGGCGACGTCGGGGACGATCACCGAGGCGATCGCGGCAAGCGTCGTCTCCTCCTCGAGCGATCTCGACAGCAGCGCGCTGACGCTGGCGAGCCGCTGCAGCCGCCCCTGGGCCTGTTCGGCGATGGCGCGTGCTTCGCGCTCGGCGTCGAGCAGGCGCTGCCGTTCCGCTTCGTTGCTGGTGCGCGATGCGGCGGCGTCGACGAGCGCGTCGGACACGGCTTCGAGCTCGATGACATCGGCCCGCGCGCCCTCGACCGCTTCGCCTCGACCCAGGGCCAGCGCGCTGTCGCGCAGCCGCGCGATCGGCCGCACGATGCGGCGCGAGACGAGCCACGCGGCGAGACTGCCGAGGCCGAGGGAAAACAGGATGCCGCCGCCGTAGGCGATTTCCGAATCGAGCAACGCCTTCGAGGCGATCTCGGTCGGCTCGCCGAGAGCGACCGTCCAGCGCGCAACCTTGATCCGCGACAGCGCCGAGTAGACGTCCTGGCCTTCGAGCGTCGACGTCGGGCCGACCGCTTCGACGGCGTCGCTCATCTTCGCCGCAAGCGCCTGCAGCGACGGCGACGAATACGTGCCGACATACTTCTCGTGCTCGCGCGAGCGCGCCACCCGGACGTTGCGGGAGTCGAACACGGACACGACCCACGCGTCCGGAACCCGCTGCTCCTGGATGACGCGCAGGATCGCTTCCGGGCGGACGACGGCGGTCAGGACGTAGCGCAGCTCGCCGTTGCGCTCGACCGGGACGCGCACCGGCACGCCGGCGTTGCCGCGCGGGCCGCGCGCCAGCGAGCCGATGACCGGCGCCCGGGTCCGCACCGCTTCCCTGAAGCTGTCCGGCTCGCTGAGCGGGGGCACGGCGTTGCCGAGCGACTCTCCGGTGTTGAACACGAGCTCGCCCGAGGGCCTGGCAAGCAGGATCGCCTGCCACTCCGGACGCGAGGCGAGCACGTCGCTCGCCAATCGATGCGCCGCGACGAGCTCGGCGCCATCGGGGTCATCGAGCGGCCCGGTCAATGCCAGCGCCTGCAGCGCCGAGATCGTCAGGCGCAGCTCGGTGTCGACGGCCGTCGCCAGGGCGCGCGTCAGGTCGAGCGTCGAGCGCTCGAGCTGCTCGCGCTGCTGCAGCCACAGGGCGCGCAGGGCAACGCCGGACATCAGCGCCAGCGGCAGGATGGCCACGACCGCGAGCAGCAGCAGCCGCCTTCGCAGCGGAACGGCGCGCACCCGGCGCTCGTCGGCGTGGTCTCTTGGCATGCGGCGGTCGCCGTGTCTGTCGAGAGCGATGTTCGGTCAGAGCCCGGGCGCAGGTCGGCGCGGGTCTGCGGCCGTACGAAGCCTCGCCCTGACCGCTTCGGAGATCGTATTCTGGGGGCTGGCGCCACTCATCTTGCGAGGCCATTTCATGTCGGCGGAAAACGCGGAGCAGATCACGGACTGGAACGGTGCGCTCGGCCAGAGCTGGGTCGAGATGCAAAAGGAGATCGACGGCATCGTCGTACGCTTCGGCGAAGCCGCGCTGGACGCCGCGGCGGCGCAGCGCGGCGAGCGGGTGATCGACATCGGCTGCGGCTGCGGCGACTCGTCGATCGCGCTGTCGCGCCGGGTCGGCGACAAGGGGCGTGTCCTCGGGATCGACGTCTCCCGGCCGATGCTCGATGTCGCGCGCGCGCGCGGCGCGCTCGCAGCTTGCGCGAACCTTTCCTTCAGCGACGCCGACGCGTCGCAGGCTCTCCTGCCGGTCGACACCGATCTGCTGTTCTCGCGCTTCGGCGTGATGTTCTTCGGCCGGCCGGCCGCAGCGTTTCGCCATCTGCGCGGCGCCTTGCGTCCGGGCGGCCGGTGCGTCTTCGTGTGCTGGCGAGCGCCGCGCGACAACTCCTGGGCGATGACGCCGCTGGCGGCCGCACGGCGGGCCATGAACATCACTCCGGCGCCTGCCGATCCGAATGCACCGGGGCCGTTCGCGTTTGCCGACGACGAACGGCTGCGCGCCATCCTGGCGGAGGCGGGCTTTGCCGGGATCGCCGTGCGACGGTTCGATGCCGAGGTCTTCCTCGGCGCCACGCCGCGCTCCGCCGCCGAGAATGCGCTGCGGATCGGGCCGACGTCGCGGCTCGTTCGCGAGATGGGCGTCGAGCACGCGCGCGCGATCCTGGCTGCCGTTGAAGGCGCGCTCGCACCGCTTGCCGCGGCCGATGGGCAGGTGAGCCTGATGGGCTCGACGTGGATCGTTTCGGCGGTGAATCCCTAGGCGCCCTCACGCCGCGCCTTCGCGCGACGATTCCTGATCATCGAGCCGGTGGCGGCGCTCCGCGGACGGCTGCGTCGACGATGTCGAGCTCGCTGGCGCTCGCCGCGAGCTCGGCGACGATCGTCGCGTCGCGAACGACCAGGATGCGGTGGCACAGTGCGAGCAGTTCCTTCAGGTCGGACGACACCATGACGATCGTCACGCCGTCCCGCGCCAGCTTGTCGATCACGGCGTAGATTTCCTCCCGGGCGCCGACGTCGACACCGCGGGTCGGCTCGTCGCAGATCAGAAGCAGGGGCCGGGCGAGCAGGGCGCGTCCGAACAGTACCTTCTGCTGATTGCCGCCGCTCAGCGAGCGCACCGGAATGCGCAGGGACGCGGCGACCACCTTCAGGCCCTCGAGGACCGGTACGACGCGACGCCGCTCCGCGCGACGATCGACGAAGCCGAACCGCGACAGGCTGCGCAGAGTCGCGGCGCTGGCGTTGCGCAACACCGAGAGCCCCGCGAACAGGCCATCGCGCTTGCGATCCTCCGTCAGGTAGACGACCCCTTGCGCCATGCCTTGCACGGCCGAACGGACGGTGAAGCGGCGCTCGCCGATCCGGTAGTCAACGGCGACGCCTTCCTCGAGGCCGGCGAGCCGGCGCGCCAGGCGCGTCCGCCCGCTGCCGACCAGGCCGCCGAGACCGACGATCTCGCCGCGTTCGAGACGCAGCTCGAGCGGGGCCGGTGGTGCGTGAAGCGTGATCGATATCGGTGCAGCGCCGGTGGGCGCGAAGCGCTCGGCGCGGCTGCGGTCGTCGACGTCGTGGCCGACCATCTGGCGGACGAGCTCGGCGCGGGTCACGTCGGTCGTGGCCGCGCCGAACACGCGCCGGCCGTTGCGCAGCACGGTCACGCGATCGGCGATCTGGAAGACCTCGTCGAGGCGATGCGAGACGAACAGCACGAGCAGGCCGCGCCGCTTCAGCTCGGCGACGATGTCGAACAGGCGCGCTCGCTCCCCGGTCGAGAGCACTGCCGTCGGCTCGTCGAGGCTCAGGATGCGCGCCGAGGACGAGAGAGCGCGGGCGATCTCGACGAGCTGGCGCGCGGCGACGCTGAGGCTGCCGGCGACGGCGGTGGGATCGAGCGGCAGGCGGAATTCCTCGAGCAGGCGCGCCGTGCGCTGGTGCAGGGCGCGACGATCGAGCAGGCGCGCCCCGGTGCGCGGCTCGCGGCCGAGCCAGATGTTCTCGGCCACGGTCAGCTCGGGCAGCACGGCGAGCTCCTGGTACACCGCAGCCACGCCGGCGGCGCGCGCCTCGGCCGGCGCTTCGAAGTGCACTGCGCGACCGTCGATCAGAATCTCGCCCGCGCTCGGTGCATAGACGCCGGCGAGCAGGTTCATCAGCGTCGACTTGCCGGCACCGTTGGCGCCCGTCAGCGCGTGGACTTCGCCGCCATCGGCGGCGAAGTCGACCGCCTCGAGCGCCGTCACTGCGCCGAAGCGTTTCCCGAGGCCGCGAAACTCGAGCAGCGGCGGCGTCGCCAAGCGCGGGCCTGTCGGCGTTAACGGAGGGCTTGACAGGCCCCGACGATCATTTCGGCTTGAACTGCTCGGGCAACTTGCTCGCCCACCAGTCGTCTGGCTTGTTCATCTCGGCGTACTTGGCCGCATCCTTGGGTGCGATGTATTCGGAAGCAATCACCAGTCCGCGCGGCACCGGCTCGCCGTTGAGGATCTTCAGGCCGAGCTTGGTCGCCTCCTGTCCGGCCCGGGTCGGGAAGGTGACGGCGCCGCCCTTCTGGTTCTTGACGACCCATTTCATCCAGCCGTTGTATTCGTCGCCGGGCGACATCGTCAGGCCCTTCATCCGCCCGGCGTCCTCGAACGCCTCGGCGACGCCCATCGACATCTGGCCCGCCGGCGAAAACACGCCGTCGATCTTCGGGTAGCGCTGCAGCAGGTTCTCGCTGATCTGCTTGGCCTTGGCGCGGTTCCAGTCGCCGTACTCGGCCGAGAGCAGCTCGATGTTCGGATAGTCCTTCAGCACGACCTTCAGCGCCGCGAGCTGGTCGACCGCGGCGGTTGTCCCGGCGATCGGAAGCATCGCGAACACCTTGCCCTTGCCGCCCAGGTCCTTGGCGAAATGGCGTGCGACCTCCTCGCCGAGCGCCCATTGGTCGATGAAGGCATTCGACACCGTGCCCGCGGAGTAGCTGAAGCCGCCGCCGGCGTTGACCGTCGGGATACCCTTGGCGACGGCCTTTTCGAGCGCCGGCTGGATCGCCTTCTCGTCGACCGGCCAGTAGATGATGAGGCTCACGTTCTTGGCGATCAGATCCTCGATGTCGGCGACCTGCTTGGACGGATTGAACGCCGCGTCGGTGACGATGACGTCCTTCACGTCCTTGTGTAGCGAGGCTTCGTAGCGGACGTGCTGCAGGCAGAAGACAACCCAGGAATTGCTCATGTAGCCAGCGGCCACGCCGATCGTGTAGGGCCCCGGCTTCTTGAATTTCGTCGTATTGACGACCTCCGCCATCTGCTTCTTCTGCAGTGCACGATCGGTCTGCGCGCTCGCCGCGATCGGCGCGAGCAATACGCCGAGCACGGCTGCGCAGAGCAGGGCTCTCGACAAGGACATGAATTTCATTTCGGTCTCCTACGGTTGAACATCTTGCGACGAGTCTTCTTCAGCGATCGCGGCCCAGGCGCGCATAGGCCGCCGAGGCCAGCACGATGATCGCGCCCTTCAGCACCAGTTGCAGGTTGTAGTTGAAGCCCAGGATATTGACCAGGTTGAAGGCGATGAACAGGACCAGCGTTCCGGCGACGGTTCCCACCACCGTGCCCCGGCCGCCGCTGAACAGCGTGCCGCCGAGGACGATCGCCGCGAGCGCATCGAACTCGAAGCCGCGGCCGGTGAAGGTGCTCGAGACGCCCGAGCGCGCCAGCACGGCGATGCCGCCCAGGGCCGCGAAGATGCCCGAGATCACATAGCACGCCAGCGTCACCGCCGCCACCGGCAGGCCGGCGAGACGCGCGGCTTCGCGATTGCTGCCGATCAGGTAGATCTGCCGGCCGAAGCGTGTCGTGCGCAGCAGCCACTCGAGCAGCGCGGCGAGGCCGAGCAGCGCCAGCGCCAGGACTGGCAGCACGTCGCCGATCCGGTGATTGAAGAACTCGCGGAAGTCGGGCGCGACCATGCCGCGCGCCGTGCCGCCGGAATAGATCTGAGTCAGGCCGTAGATCGCCAGCGCCGTACCCAGCGTCAGGATGAACGACGAAGAGCGGTTGAACACGACGAGCAGTCCGTTGGCCGCGCCGAAGGCGGCGCCGGCCGCGACGGTGGCAGCGAGCGCGAGCGGGCTGTTGTGCGCGTCGCCGGCCATCAGCACGGCGCAGAGCACGGCCGAGAACGAGATGATCGCGCCGATCGAAAGGTCGACGCAGCCGAGGATCATCACCAGCGTCGTGCCGATCGCGGCGATGCCGACGGGCGCGGCCTGGCGCAGGATGTTGCCGACGTAGACCGGCTCGAGGAATGCATCGGAGAGCACGACCGCGATTGCGTACAGCACGGCGAGCACGCCGAGGATCGCCCAGCGCGAGAGCACTTCGCCCGCCGCTGTCCGGCCCGAGGCGGCGACTGCGCTCATCGCCTGCCGCCTTGGGCCGTGCCTGGCGCAGGCCCGGCACCCGTCGTGAGGCGGGCGCCGGACCGGGTTCGCGTCGCGACGATCGCGGCGACGACGATCAGCCCCTTGGCGAAGGTCTGCACGAAGGCCGAGACCTCGAGCAGGTTGAGGACGTTCGAGATGACGCCGAGCAGCAGCACCGCGGCCACCGTGCCGGCGATCGTGCCGCGCCCGCCGGACAGCGACGTGCCGCCGAGGACCGCGGCGACGATCGCGTCGAGCTCGAAGCCCTGGCCGGCGTTCGGATAGCCCGTGCCGAGCCGGCCGGCGATGAGCAGGCCCGCCAGGGTCGCGCCGACGCCCGAGAGCACGAAGGCGAGCAGGCGTACGCGCTCGATGTCGACACCGGCGCGCCGTGCGCTGTCGGCATCGTTGCCGGTGGCGAGCAAGCGCAGGCCGAAGCGGGTGTGGCGAAGCAGCAGGTGCGCGAGCGCCGCGAAAGCCAGCAGTGCCGCGCCGGCGACGGGCAATCCAAGCAGCCGGCCGTTGGCCAGCCAGACCAGCTCGGCCGGCGCCTGGCCGACGCTGCGATCGGTGTACGCGAAGATGAGTCCTTGCAGGACGCTGAGCGTGCCGAAAGTCAGGATCAGGGGCTCGATGTGAAAGCGGTTGACAAGCGTGCCGTGCACGACGCCGACCGCCGCGCCCATCGCGACCATGGCCGCAAACACCGGCAGCAACAGCTCCGAGCGGCCTTCGCCGAGAGCGCAGGTCAGCACGACCGAGAGGCCCAGCAACTGGCCGACGGACAGGTCGATCAGCCCAGCGGCGATGACGAAGGTCTGGCCGATGGCGACCACGCCGAGCGCGGCCGACTGGGTGACGACGTTCGACAGGTTGGTGGCCGCCGCGAAGCCCGGGACGAAGGCGAGCACCGCAACCAGAACGACGCCGAGCAGCCCGTAGATGCCGGCGCGATGCGCCAGCGAGGCGACCGGCCCGCCCGCGAGAGCCATCAGGGAAGAGCCATCAGGGAAAAGTCATCAGTCGAGCAGGCGGAGCACCGCTTCGCTGTCTTCGACCCAGCCGAACTTGCCGGCGAAGTTCTTCAGCGTCGCGGCGTGCAGGTCGGGAGCGAACGACGAGACGGCGTCGCGGACCATCGTCGTGCGAAAGCCATGGTGGAAGGCCTGGCGCGCCGTCTCTTCGACACAGATCTGCGTCACCGTGCCGGTGACGACGAGCGACTCGACCCCGAGCGAGCGCAGGATGGGCTCGAGCGGCGTCGCGTGGAAGGCTCCGTAGTTGAACTTCTCGACCTGGTGCTCGCCGGGCAGTGGCGCCAGCTCGTCGATCACGTCGGTGCACTCCTGCTCCCGGCCGACGTCGGGATAGAAGCGCTTGTGCCCTTTCCAGCAGCACTTGATCGGCGGCAGCGCCTGCGGCGACCATTCCCACAGCAGCACCGGTGCCGGGAAAGTGATGAACTTGGTGTAGACCACGGGCAGGCCGCGGCCGCGAAAGAAGCGCAGCAGCACCTGGTTGGCCGGGATCGTGGCCCGCGCATCGACGACCTCGAGCGCCGCGCCGACGCGGACGAAATCGTTCTGCATGTCGACGATCAGCAGCGCAGGATGGCGAACGCGGTCGTGCGGTTCGATCATGAAGGCCTCACTCGAAAGCGGATTCGACGGTCCGGTCGAAGCTCACTTCAGTGTATTTCATCGCCTCGCAGGCGCGGGGCGATCGGCCGCGTCACACGACTCCGTCGAACGGCAGCACGTCGACCAGTTCGCCGGCGGCGACGTCGCCCTGCTCGTGCCGCAGGACGACCAGCCCGTTCGCCTCGCTCATGCTGCGCAGGATTCCCGAGCCCTGCGCGCCGCTGACGCGCACCTGCCACCCGCCCGAGTCGGCGCGCGTGACGACACCGCGCTGGTATTCGGTGCGCCCCGGCTTCTTGCGGATCGCCGTCACGCTCGCGGCGCGCAGCGTCGGGATCGCCTCGGGGGCGGCGCCGCTCATCGCCAGCAGGGCATCGCGGACGAGGGCGTAGAAGGTCACCATCACGGCGACCGGATTGCCGGGCAGGCCGAACAGGATGGCAGCGCCGTGCGCGCCGCCGATCCGGCCGATCGCCATCGGCCGGCCGGGCCGCATCGCGATGCGCCAGAACAGCACGTCGCCGAGCGCGGCCATCACCGCCTTCGTGTGGTCGGCTTCGCCGACGCTCACGCCGCCCGAAGTGATGACGGCGTCCGCCGCGTCGGCGGCGGCACGAAACGCCGCCTCGAGCGCGGCGGGGTCGTCGCGAACCACGCCGAGGTCGAGCACCTCGACGCCGAGCCGCTGCAGCATGCCCCACAGCGTGTAGCGGTTGCTGTCGTAGACGCAGCCGGGATCGAGCGGCTCGCCGAGCGAGCGCAGCTCGTTGCCGGTCGAGAAGAAGGCGACACGCAGGCGCCGCCGCACCGCCACCTCGCACACGCCGAGCGATGCGATCAGGCCGAGGTCGGCCGGGCGGAGGACACGCCCGCCGGCAAGCGCCGTCTCGCCGCGCGCCAGGTCTTCGCCGGCGAGGCGCCGGTTCTCGCCGCTGCGAACGATGCCGGGTGGCACCTCGATCCGGTCGCCGCTGAGCTTGACGAACTCCTGCGGCACGACGGTGTCGAGCCCGGCCGGCATCACCGCGCCGGTCATGATGCGAGCGCATTGCCCCGCGCCGACGCTGTCGCGGCGCAGCGCCTGGCCGGCGAAGCCAGTGCTGCCGGCCACCTGGAACGACGTCGCTGCATCGGCCGCGAGCTCGGCTCCGCGCAAGGCGTAGCCGTCCATCGCCGAGTTGTCGTTCGCCGGAACGTCGATCGCCGAGACGATGTCGCGCGCAAGCACGCGGCCGAGCGCCGAGCGCAGCGCGAGCATCTCGATCGCCTGGACGCGCGGCACGAGGCGGGCGATGAACTCGCGCGCCTGCGCGACCGGCAAGGCATTCGGGTCGTAGCCGCCGACGCAGGAGGCGATCTCGGCGAGCGAGGGCGCGTCGTGCTCCGTCATGTTGGTTGCTGTTGCAAGCGCCGCAATTCGTCGAGCGTGTTGGCGTTCGCGAAGGCCTCAGCGTCGTCGAATGGAACGTCGACCGTGCGGTGCAACGCGGTCCACCGGTCGATCTTGCGCTGTCCCTCGTGCGTGAAGCGGACCAGGCTTTCGAGCACGCTCGAGCGCATCAGGCAGAACACCGGCTGGACCTGGAGCGAGGTGCCTTCGCGCGTCGCCGCCATCGCGATCTCGGCACCCTCGGCCTCGAGCGCGGCGCCGAGGCGGGCGACTAGGTCTTCGGGAAAGCGCGGCGAATCGCACGGCACGGTGACGAGCCAGGGCGTCTCGCAGCGCTCGAGGCCGGTCAGGAAGCCGGCGAGCGGGCCGGCGTAGTCGGGCAGGGCGTCGGGCCAGACCGGCACGCCCATCGACTCGTAGGCACCGAGGTTGCGGTTGGCGTTGATCATCACCGTCCCGACCTGGGGTGCCAGGCGCAGCAGCGCGTGCATCGCCAGCGGCATGCCGAGATGGCTCTGCAGGCCCTTGTCGACGCCGCCCATGCGACTGCCGCGCCCGCCGGCGAGGACGAGGCCGGTGATCTGGCTCTTCTCGATCATGTGCGGCGGCAGCGGAATTGCGGCGCAGTGTAGTCGCCGGCCTCGCGCTGCCGCGTCAGCGAACGGCATTCGGGAAGAACAGCTGCTCGCCATCGATCTTGTAGCTGGCGATCGTCGCCTGCCCGTCGGGCGAGACGACCCAGTCGGAAAAGGCCTGCGCCAGGGCGGTCTTCGTTTGCGGATGACGGGCCGGATTGACGACGATCACGCCGTACTGGTTGAAGAGGCGGGTGTCGCCCTCGACGAGGATCGTCAGTGCGCCGCGGTTCTTGAACGAGAGCCAGGTGCCGCGATCGGCGAGCACGTAGGCCTCGCTGCTCGAAGCGATGTTGAGCGCCTGGCCCATGCCGCAGCCGCAGGCTCGATAGGCGAAAGCGCGGCCGGGAAACGCTGGGTCGTCGATTCCAGCGAGCTTCCAGTAGCGCAGCTCGGCGGCGTGGGTTCCGCTCTTGTCGCCGCGCGAGACGAAGACCGCGTTCGACGCGGCGAGCTTGCGCAGCGCCGCGACGACGTCGCGGCCTTTCGTCGCGGCCGGGTCGGCGGCCTGGTCGGCGGCCGGACCGAGGAGGATGAAGTCGTTGTACCTTACGGCGCGGCGTACGAGGCCGAAGCCTTCGGCGACGAATCTCTCCTCGGCCGGCTGGTTGTGCACGAAGACAACGTCGGCGTCGCCGCGCCGCGCCATGTCGAGCGCCTGCCCCGTTCCCTGGGCGACGACACGGACGTCGATTCCGGTCGCTTTCGTGAACGCCGGAAGCAGGTGCGCGAACAGACCCGACTGCACGGTGCTCGTCGTCGACGCCATGACGATGAAACGGTCCTGTGCCGCCACCGGAGCGGCTGCGGCGACGAAGACAGCGAGCAGCCAGGTGCAAGCGCGGCGCACCGGCCCGTTCCACAGGTCTCTCACAGGTCCCATGTCAGCTCTCCTCTCAGGAACAGCTCGGCGCGTGGATCCACGTGCTCGCCGAAGAAGCGCTCCGTCGGCAGGTCGGCGCGGATCTCGCCCTGGTCGAGGTAGATCACGCGGCTGGCCATGCGCTTGGCCTGGCCGAGATTGTGCGTGCTCATCACGAGGGTCACGCCGTCGCTCGCGAACTGCGCGAGCATCGCTTCGATCTCCCTTTTCGCCGACGGGTCGAGGCTGGCCGTCGGCTCGTCGAGAAAGAGGATGTCGGGCCGCGTCGCCCAGGCGCGCGCCAGGGCGAGGCGTTGCTGCTGACCGGCCGACAGCGTGCGCGCGGGGCGGTGCGCTAGCTCCTCGAGGCCGGCACGACGCAGCGCTTCGGCGGAACGATCGTTCCACGATGGCCGCGCCACGCCGGCGAGCCACAGCGCGACGTGCAGGTTGCTCCGCACCGACAGGCGCAGCATGAAGGGGCGCTGGAACACCATCGCCTGCGGCACGCTCGCGTCGTCGACCTCGCGCCTGCCGGTCAGGGGCACGAGTCCGTGCAGCGCGTGCAACAGGGTCGTCTTGCCCGAGCCGTTGGCGCCGACGAGGGCGACGAACTCGCCGCGCCGGACCTCGATGTTCACCTCGCGCAGCGCCCTGACGTCGCCAAAGTGCACGCCGGCGGCGACGAGGCGAAGCAGCGGCGCGTCGCCGCTCATGGCGAACCGGCCAGGCCGGGCTCGCGCGTACGGTGCGCGACGGCGATGGCGACGTTGACCAGGCCGATAACGGCGAGCAGGACCAGGCCGAGCGCCAGCGCCAGAGGCAGGTCGCCCTTGCTCGTCTCGAGGGCGATCGCCGTCGTGATGACGCGCGTCACGCCGTCGATGTTGCCGCCGACGATCATCACGGCGCCGACTTCGGAGACAGCGCGGCCGAAGGCGGTCAACAGCACCGTGACGACGGCCCAGCGCTCATGCAGCAGCATCAGCACGGCGCAGGTGAACGGTCCGGCGCCGAGCGAGCGCAGCTGGTCGCCGCCGTCGCGCAGGCTGTCGGCGACGAGCTGGCGCGACAGGGCGGCGATGATCGGCAGGACGAGCAGGGTCTGCGCGATGACCATCGCCGGCGGCGTGAACAGGATCCCGAACGAGCCGAGCGGCCCGCTGCGCGACAGCAGCAGGTAGACGACGAGGCCGACGACGACCGACGGCATCGCCAGCAAGGTGTTGAGCGCGGCGACGGCCAGGCGCCGGCCCGGCAGCCGCGTCACGGCGAGCCACGCTCCCGCCGCCAGGCCGAAGCCCGCCGCGATCAGGCAGGCCGATCCGCTGACGGCGAGCGACAGACGCACCGTGCGCCACAACGCCGGGTCGGCGCCGAGCAGCAGGTGCAGGGCGGTGCGAAGACTCTCGGCGAACGAATTCACGAGGCTCAAGAGGCCATGACTTTCGAAGGCTGGAGCATAGGCGTGTTCGAGCGAGAGGCCGGTGGCCGCGATCATCGCCGCCCCTACACTTGCACCTTTCGCTTCGTCGTCGTGCACTCGGCGCACGTTCTCGCTTCATGATGAAAGTCGTCGCCTTCTGCGGCTATTCGGGCTCGGGCAAGACGACCTTGATCGAGCAGCTGATCGCCCGCCTGCGCGCGGCCGGCCAGCGCGTCTCGATCGTCAAGCACGCGCACCACGAGTTCGACATCGACCAGCCCGGCAAGGACTCGTGGCGGCATCGCCAGGCGGGCGCGTTCGAGGTCGTGATCGCGTCGAACCGGCGCCTCGCCAAGATGCGCGAATACGAAGCGCTCGCCGAGCCGACCGTCGATCAGCTCATCGCCGAGCTCGATCCATGCGACTGGGTCCTGGTCGAAGGGTTCAAGTACGCGCCGTTGCTCAAGATCGAGGTCTGGCGCGCCGCGACCGGAAAGCCCGCTCTCTACCCCGCCGATCCTTACGTCGTCGCGATCTGCAGCGACAGCGCCGCCAGCCTGCCCGAGCCGACCGGTCTGCCGCTCTTCGACCTCGGCGACGTCGCCGGAGTGAGCGACTTCATGGTGCGCAACGAGCGGCGCTTCGAGCACGTCGCGCCCTCCGCGGAGCGCGACGGCAGCGCTTGAGGGGGAGCGCCCCGGTCAGGCGATCTTGGCCAGGTCGCGCAGCACCGTCGGCCCGGCGCGGCGCTCGATCTCGGCGAGCAGCGGCTTGTTCCAGCCGAGCATGAACATCGCCTCGGCGGTGACGAACATCGGGCCGACGAGCAGGCCGACGACGTCGTCGGCGAATGCGGGCTTGCGCCCCTCGTACCAATGGCCGACGAACTGAATCAGCCAGCCGACCGCGAAGAATCCCGCGCCCCAGGCGAGCCAGGCCGGGACGCTGCCGCCGGCGACCTGCTGCCCGAGCTTGACGAGGACGGCGACGGCGAGGCTCACGGTCGCCCCGAGGACGACGCTGCCGCGCGTCAGGTACCAGGCGGCGGCGAGTGCGAAGGCGATCCACGCCGGCGTCAGCGAGAGGCCGAACGCGGGAAGGACGGGCCGGGCGAGGAGGACGCCGACGCCGAAGACGATCATCGGTACGCCGACGAAATGGCTGCCGATGTTGCGCTCATCGCGGTGGTACTCCGCGTACTGGGCGAGGAGCTCGGTGGCGTTGCGCATCATGGGCCTCGAAGCGGAGGTGGCGTCATGTTAGGACAAGTTGCAGGAGTCGTGCGCGCCCGGGCTTACCGCCGGCGTGAGCGACCGCACGGCCGGGCCGAAAGGGGCCCCCGCTCTCCCTACAATTCGCGCACCTTTTGCGACGGGCTGCCATGAGCATCAAGAGCGACAAGTGGATCCGCCGCATGGCGCGCGAGACGGGGATGATCGAGCCCTTCGAGGCGAACCAGGTGCGCCAGGCCGCGGACGGCCGCCGCCTCGTCAGCTACGGCACCTCGAGCTACGGCTACGACATCCGCTGCGCGCCTGAATTCAAGGTCTTCACGAACATCTACTCGACCGTCGTCGACCCGAAGAACTTCGACGAGAAGAGCTTCGTCGACATCGCCGCCGACGTCTGCGTCATTCCGCCGAACAGCTTCGCCCTGGCGCGTACCGTCGAGTACTTCCGGATCCCGAGGAACGTGCTGACGATCTGCCTCGGCAAGAGCACGTACGCGCGCTGCGGGATCATCGTCAACGTGACGCCGCTCGAGCCGGAGTGGGAAGGCTACGTCACCCTCGAGTTCAGCAACACGACGCCCCTGCCGGCCAGGATCTACGCCGGCGAGGGCTGCGCGCAGGTCATCTTCTTCGAGAGCGACGAGGTCTGCGAGACCAGCTACAAGGACCGCGGCGGCAAGTACCAGGGCCAGCAGGGAGTGACGCTGCCGAAGACATGAGCGATCGGGCGTTGCGACCCGCGAACGCTGCCGCCCGCGCGGCTGGCGTCATGGGCTCCTGGGGGTCCACTCGAGGCGACACGCCTGATCCCTGCTCATCGTCACGAACGTGCAGGTCGCTGCGCCGCCGCATCCGCCGGTGCCAGTCCACGAGATGTCGTAGGCCTGTCCCGTCTCGGGCGGCGGAGATGCGCAGAGCTCGACTCCCGAGCCGGTGCTGAACGCCGCAGCGTATGACTTGTTTTGAGAGAGGGCGTCTGCGCTGTAGTCGATGCCCGCCGGCGAGCTGACGATGCTCCCGCCCCAGGTGCCGATCGTCACGTCGAGCCGATGCGTGGCCGCTGGCGGAGGCGGCGTTCCGCCCCCACCCCCGCCTCCACCGCCAAAGCTCCCGAACATGGGGCAACCCTCGAAGACGAAGCCGGTGCTGGTCATGATCGTGCACCCGTCCTGCCACACCGGGCTGGTGCCGCTGG
>DATMGW010000219.1:0-5387 GCA_035555295.1 Caldimonas sp. | reverse complement strand
CGGCTGCGCTCGACGCAGCCCGCCTCTTCAGCCGGCATCACCCGCCGGTGCCAGCCTCGCGACCCCCGTCGCCCACTCCATGCATCTCTCCGAACTGAAAGCCATCCACGTCTCCGAGCTCATCAAGATGGGCGAGGCGCTGGAGATCGAGAACGTCGCCCGCATGCGCAAGCAGGAGCTGATGTTCGCGATCATGAAGAAACGTGCCAAGGCCGGCGAGCAGGTCTTCGGCGACGGCGTTCTCGAGGTCCTGCCCGACGGCTTCGGCTTCCTGCGCTCGCCCGACGCCAGCTACATGGCTTCGACCGACGACATCTACCTCTCGCCGAGCCAGGTTCGCCGCTTCAACCTGCACACCGGAGACATGGTCGAAGGCGAGGTGCGGGTCCCGAAGGACGGCGAGCGCTACTTCGCGCTCGTCAAGGTTGACAAGATCAACGACCTGACGCCCGAGGAGAGCAAGCACAAGATCATGTTCGAGAACCTGACGCCGCTCTTCCCGACGCAGCAGTTCAAGCTCGAGCGCGACATCAAGTCCGAAGAGAACATCACGAGCCGGATCATCGACCTGATCGCCCCGCTCGGCAAAGGCCAGCGCGCCCTGCTCGTCTCGGCGCCGAAGAGCGGCAAGACGGTGATGATGCAAAACCTCGCCCACGCCCTTATCGCCAACTATCCCGAGGTCTACCTGATCGTGCTGCTCGTCGACGAGCGGCCCGAGGAAGTCACCGAGATGCAGCGCACGGTGCGCGGCGAGGTCATCAGCTCGACCTTCGACGAACCGGCAGCGCGCCACGTCCAGGTCGCCGAGATGGTGATCGAGCGGGCCAAGCGGCTGGTCGAGCTGAAGAAGGACGTCGTCATCCTGCTCGATTCGATCACTCGCCTCGCGCGCGCCTACAACAACGTTCTGCCGTCGTCGGGCAAGGTGCTGACCGGCGGCGTCGACGCCAACGCGCTGCAGCGGCCGAAGCGCTTCTTCGGCGCGGCCCGCAACATCGAGGAAGGCGGGTCGCTGACCATCATCGGGACGGCGCTCGTCGAGACCGGCAGCCGCATGGACGAGGTGATCTACGAGGAGTTCAAGGGCACCGGCAACTGCGAGATCCACCTCGACCGGCGGATGTCGGAAAAGCGCGTCTATCCGTCGATCCTGCTGAACAAGTCGGGAACCCGGCGCGAGGAGCTGTTGCTCAAGCCCGAGATCCTGCAGAAGAGCTGGATCCTGAGAAAGCTGCTCTATTCGATGGACGAGATCGAGGCGATGGAGTTCATCCTCGAGAAGATGAAGGCGACGAAGAACAACCTCGACTTCTTCGACATGATGCGCCGGGGCGGGTAGCCGAAATAGCGCCCCCTACGCTCACTGCGTTCGCTGCCCCCCGAGGGGGCGGCGCCACCCTTGGGGCGGCCCGGCGGGCGGCGCGACCGGCTAGAATGGCAGGTTTTTCGGAAAGTGCGCCGGAGTTCGCGGCGTGGCTCCCGGTCCAACGCCAAAGGCTCCCATGAAACAAGGCATCCACCCCGAGTATCGCGAAGTCTGCTTCGTCGACCTGTCGAACGGCTTCAAGTTCGTCACGCGGTCGTGCGCGCAGACGCGCGAGAAGATCAAGATGGACGATGGCCGCGAGCTGCCGCTCTACAAGCTGGAGTCGACGAGCGAGTCGCACCCGTTCTATACCGGCACGCAGAAGAGCGTCGATTCGCTCGGCGGCCGCGTCGAGAAGTTCCGCAACAAGTTCGCCCACCTCGGGGCGAAGGCGAAGACCTAGAGCGGAGCCCTGCTCGATGCAAAGGCAGCCGCGGCTGCCTTTTTTCATGGCGGCGCGGAACGAGCGGGTCGAGGCCACATCTGTTGCATGATGGCGCGTGCCCTCCCTGACGCATTCGTGAATTCTCCGAACCCGGCCCTCGTCAGCCAGCGTGAAGCCGAGCCGCTGCCGCGCATCGCCCTCCTCCTCTGCTGCGCCGCCTACGTCCTGCCGGGGCTGTTCGGACGCGACCCGTGGAAGAGCGCCGACATCACCGCCTTCGGCTACATCGTCGACATCGCCCAGGGCAGGACCCCCTGGCTCGCTCCGACGGTCGGCGGCCTGCCCGCCGACGGCGCGCTCCTGCCCTACTGGATCGGCGCCGCATTCGTCAAGCTGACGAGTCCGTGGCTCGACCCTGCTTTCGCGGCCCGAGTTCCCTTCGCGGCGCTGCTCGCGCTCGCGCTCGTCTTCACCTGGTACGCGGCGTACCACCTCGCGCGCTCCGAATCGGCGCAACCGCTGCCCTTCGCCTTCGGCGGCGAAGCCTCGCCGACCGACTACGCGCGGGCGATCGCGGACGGCGCCTTGCTCGCCCTGATCGCCTGTCTCGGACTCCTGCAGCTCGGCCACGAGACGACTCCCGAGCTCGCCCAGCTCGCCGCCGTCGCTCTCTACCTCTACGGCCTCGCGGCAAGCCCGCATCGACCTCGGGGCGGCGGCTTGGCCGCGGCGATCGCGCTGCCGGCGTTGGCGGCGAGCGGCGCGCCGAGCATCGCCTTGCTTCTCGCCGCCGTCGGCGCCGCGGTCGCCCTCATTTCGGGAGCGCAGGGCGCACCGCGGCTCGCCGCGTTCATCGGCGTCGGCGCGATCGCGGCGATTGCCGCAGCCACGGCGCTCGGCGCATGGGCCAATCGACTCGGCACCTATCACGAGCCCGGCCAGGTCTTCGCGCTGGCACGGCAGATCGCGTGGTTCACCTGGCCGGGCTGGCTGCTCGCCTTGTGGACGCTGTGGCAGTGGCGGCGCCGCCTGCTCAGCCAGCACATCGCGATTCCCCTGGCCTGCACGGCCGCCCTGCTCGTCGTCTGGCTGGCGATGGCCGGTGCCGACCGCGCCTTGATGCTCACGCTGCCGCCGCTGGCGGTCCTCGCCGCGTTCGCCTTGCCGACGCTGCAGCGCAGCGCCGCGGCGGCGATCGACTGGTTCTCGGTCTTCTTCTTCACCATCGCCGCGGCAACCGGCTGGGTCTTCTACGCGTCGATGCAGCTCGGCATTCCGGCGCAGCCGGGCATCAACGTCGCCAGGCTTTCGCCGGGTTACGTCAACCGCTTCTCGTTCGTCGCGCTCGCCTTCGCCATCATCGGAACGATCGCCTGGGCGTGGCTGGTTCACTGGCGTGCGGGGCGCCGGCGCCATCCGCTCTGGAAGAGCCTGGTCCTTCCCGCGGGCGGCGTCAGCCTGTGCTGGCTGCTCGTGATGACGCTCCTGCTGCCGCCGCTCGACAACGCGCGCGGTTATCGCTCGATGATCCAGCGGATCGCTCGCCAGGTGCCCGCGAGCGCCTGCATCGCCGCGCCGGACATGTCACGAGCCCAGGTCGTCGCCCTCGAGTACGGAGGCTATCGCGTCGACGCCATGACGGCGGCGGCGGCGACGTCGTGCCCGTTCCTGCTCCTCGGCCGCGCCGCGAAAGTGCCGGGGCCGCCGTGGCAATTCGTCGGCCGCGAACGCCGCAACCGCAACGACGACGACGTGATCGACATCTACCGTCGCGGCGATCCGGCGCGCTGATCGCGCCGGCAGGGATCGGCCGTCCGATCCTCAGCGCAGCGACAGCTCGGCGGGTTCCGCAGCAGCCGGGGCAGGTATTCCACCGACGCGAACGCGCGGCGCGGGAAAGACGAGACGGAAGATCGAACCCTTGCCGGGCTCGCTTTCGATGTCAAGCTCGCCGCCGTGCCGCTGGATCACGTGCTTGACGATCGCCAGGCCGAGGCCCGTGCCTCCCGATTCGCGAGAGCGGCTGCTGTCGACGCGATAGAACCGCTCGGTGAGCCGCGACTGGTGCTCGCGGGCGATGCCGCGCCCCGTATCGGCGACGGTGATCTCGCCCCTGCCGTTGTCGGCGATCCGCCAGCCGACGTCGATGTGTCCCGCGTCCGGCGTATAGCGCACGGCATTGCTGACGAGGTTGGCGATCGCGCTCTGCAGTTCCGTCTCGATGCCGGCGATCTGCGCCTCGCCCGGTTCGGCGAAGGCGATCGCGTGCCGGCCGGCGGAAAGCGCCCTCGCCTCGGCTTCGACCTGCGCGAACAAGGTGGCGACGCGGACCCAGCGATCGGCCGTCGGCCGCGGGCTGCCTTCGAGCTGGGCCAGCGTCAGCAGGTCGCCGACGAGATTCGCCATGCGCTCGGCCTGCTGCGTCATCAAGACGATGACACGCTTGCGCTCGACCTCAGTCAAAGGGAGATTGCGCATCGTCTCGAGAAAGCCGGAGAGGACCGTCAGCGGGGTGCGGATTTCGTGCGACACGTTGGCGACGAAGTCGCGACGCATCGCCTCGGAGCGCTCGCGCTCGGTCAGGTCCTGCGAGATCACGAGCTTCGAATCGGCGCCGTAGCGGCGGATCAGCACCTGCAGCGAGCCGCGCCCGTGCGGCTCGCGATAGGTGATCGGTTCCTCGAAGTTGCCGGTCTGCAGGTAACTGACGAAGGCCGGCGAGCGGATCAGGTTGGTGACGCGCTGGCGCCGGTCGCGCTGCGGATCGAGGCCGAAGTGGTCGGCGGCGCGCGAGTTGCACCATTCGATCTGGTCGCTCGCGTCGAGGAGAAGCACGCCGCTCGGCGCCGCCTCCATCGCCGAGACGAATTGCGCCAGGCGCATCCGCTCGACCTCGGCTTCGCGCTCGAGGCCGCGCAGGCTCTTCTCGACGCGGTAGGCGATCTCGCCCCAGAAGCCCGCATCGCGAGGCGCGGTCCCCTCGTGCGAGCCGCGCAGCCAGCGGATCAGGCGCCAGCCGCGCAGGGAATCGAGGCCGACGAGCGTCGCAAGACCGATCAGCGCCCCTAGCAGGGCGCCGACCAGCGCCGTGCGCTCGCTACCGGCGACGAGGCCGACGAAACCGCCGAAAGCGGCAGCCAGCAGGCCGGCAAGCAGACGCGGCAGCAACCAGCCCATCGCCGCCGTGCCGGAGCGCTCAGGCCGTCACGGCCTGCGGGTTCGCGAGCCGATAGCCGGCTCCGCGCACCGTCTCGATCATTTGCTGGCAGGCGACCGCGCTGAGCGCCTCGCGCAGCCGCTTGACGTGGACGTCGACCGTGCGCTCCTCGATGAAGACATGATCGCCCCAGACGCGGTCGAGCAGCTGCGTGCGGCTGTGCACGCGCTCGGGATGCGTCATGAGGAAATGGAGAAGCCTGAACTCGGTCGCGCCGATCTTGACCTCGCGGCCCAGGCTGGTGACGCGCCGCGTCGACGGGTTGATCGTCAGCGGACCGACTTCGACGGCGGCGTCGAGCGCGTCGGGCGCGCGCCGGCGCAGCACGGCGCGGATGCGCGCGAGCAGCTCGTTGGCCGAGAAAGGCTTCGTCAGGTAGTCGTCGGCGCCGGCATCGAGGCCCGAGATCTTGTCCG
>DATMGW010000218.1:0-2980 GCA_035555295.1 Caldimonas sp. | reverse complement strand
GGCCTCGCCTGGCGCGTCGGCAAGGCGTCGGCCGGGCGCGCGGCGCTGCTCGGCCTGGCGTTCGGCTTCGCCTGGCTCGGCGCCGGAACGTGGTGGCTCTTCGTCAGCATGCACCGCTACGGCGGCTTGCCGGCCTGGATGGCGGTGCTGGCCGTCGCCGCGCTCGCCGCCTTCCTGTCGCTCTACCTGGCCGCCGCCATGGCGGCGACGGCACGCTGGCGGTCAAGCGGCCCGCTCGCCAGCGCGACGGTTTTCGCCGCGGCATGGCTGCTCGCCGAGTTGGCGCGCGGGCTCGTCTTCACCGGCTTTCCCTGGGTCGCAAGCGGCTATGCCCACGTCGATTCGCCGCTCGGCGGCCTGGCGTCGTGGCTCGGCGTCTACGGCATCGGCGCGCTCGCCGCCGGCCTGGCTGCCGCCTTCGGGTTCAGCAAGCTGGGGTCCTTGCGCGGCTGGTTCGCGCCGAGCGCGGCGTTGCTCGCTGCGATCGTCCTTGGCTCGCTCGCGGGCAGCATCGATTTCACGCGGCCGACCGGCGAGCTGCGCATCACCCTGCTGCAAGGAAACGTGCCGCAAGATGAGAAGTTCTCGGCGCGCTACGTTCCGCAGGCGCTCGCGCTGACCGCGGCGCAGCTCGAAGGCGCGCGCGGCGAGCTCGTCGTCGGTCCCGAGACCGTGATTCCGCTGCTGCCGGACCAGCTCGATCCCGCCTGGTGGCAGAGCGTGCAGGACCGGTTCCGCAGCCCCGGCCGCGCCGCGATCCTGGGCATTCCGCTCGGCAACGAGGAAGCGGGCTACACGAATTCGGCCGCCGGAATCGCGGCGACCACGGCGGCGCTGCCGGGGGGCTTCTATCGCTACGACAAGCACCACCTCGTTCCCTTCGGCGAGTTCATCCCGACCGGCTTCAAGTGGTTCACGCGGTTGATGGACATTCCCCTCGGCGACTTCAACCGCGGCCCGCTGACGGCGCCATCGTTCGCCTTCAAGGGCCAGCGCATCGCCCCGAACATCTGCTACGAGGACCTGTTCGGCGAGGAGCTGGCGGCGCGTTTCCTGCCCGAAGCCGAGGCGCCGACGATCCTCGCCAACCTCAGCAACATCGGCTGGTTCGGCGAGACGATCGCCGTCGCCCAGCACCTGCAGATCTCGCGAATGCGCACGCTCGAGCTGCAGCGGCCGATGATCCGCGCGACCAACACCGGCGCGACCGTCGTGATCGACCATCGCGGCGCGGTCACGGCACAGCTGCCGCCGTTCACGCGCGGCGAGCTCGAGACCCACGTCGAGGGGCGCAGCGGAACGACGCCGTTCGCGGCGTGGGCCGGGCGCTTCGGCCTCTGGCCGCTCGTCCTCGCCGGCGTCCTGACGCTGGGCCTCGCCTTCGCGTTGCGCCGGCGACCCTGAGGAGCCAGGTCAAGGGGACGGCGGCGGGGTTCCCTAGAATCGTCGCTCGTCGGAGAGCACGCCCGCACCGGGACGGGCAGCCGCCACCCCCTTCGCGTCATGCTCTCATTCCAGGACGTCATTCTTCGCCTGCAGACCTACTGGTCGGCACAGGGCTGCGCGCTCCTGCAGCCTTACGACATGGAAGTCGGCGCCGGAACGAGCCACACCGCGACCTTCCTGCGCGCGCTCGGCCCCGAGCCGTGGAAGGCGGCGTACGTGCAGCCGAGCCGAAGGCCGAAGGACGGCCGCTACGGCCAGAACCCGAACCGCTTGCAGCACTACTACCAGTACCAGGTCGTGCTCAAGCCCGCGCCGGCCGACATCCTCGACCTCTATCTCGGCTCGCTCGAAGCGCTCGGCTTCGATCTGAAGACGAACGACGTGCGCTTCGTCGAAGACGACTGGGAGAACCCGACGCTCGGCGCCTGGGGCCTCGGCTGGGAGGTGTGGCTGAACGGCATGGAGGTGACGCAGTTCACCTACTTCCAGCAGGTCGGCGGCATCGACTGCAAGCCGATCACGGGCGAGATCACGTACGGGCTCGAGCGCCTGGCGATGTACCTGCAAGGCGTCGACAGCGTCTACAAGCTCACCTGGACCGAAGGCCTCAGCTACGCCGACGTGTATCACCAGAACGAGGTCGAGCAGAGCACCTACAACTTCGAGGCGAGCGACGTCGAGTTCCTGCTCACGGCCTTCGCGGCGCACGAGCGCGAGGCCAAGCTGCTGATGGACCGGCGCCTGGCCTTGCCCGCCTACGAGCAGGTGCTGAAGGCAGCGCACAGCTTCAACCTCCTCGACGCGCGCGGCGCGATCAGCGTCACCGAGCGCGCCGCCTACATCGGGCGCATCCGCGTTCTGGCGCGAAGCGTCGCGCAGAGCTATCTCGAAAGCCGGGCGCGGCTCGGTTTTCCGATGGCGCCGAAGGCGTGGGGCGAGGAGGTGCTGGCGCAGATGACGGCGAAGAACGCCGCCGCTGCGACGGACGAAAAGAAGGGCGCGGCATGACGACTAGCGCGACCGCGCCACTCCTCGTCGAGCTGCTCGTCGAAGAATTGCCGCCTAAGGCATTGAAGGCACTCGGCAATGCCTTCGCCAGCGCTGTGCACGCCGGGCTCGCCGGCCGCGACCTCGCCTCCGGCGGGGCAGCGGCATGGACCGCCTTCGCGACGCCGCGCCGCCTGGGTGTGTTTATCGAGTCGGTGACGGCAAAGGCGCCGAGCCGCTCGATGACGGTCAAGCTGATGCCCGTGGCGGTGGGCCTCTCGCCCGACGGCAGGGCTACGACGGCACTACTGAAGCGGCTCGCCGCGCTGGGCGCGGACGCTTCCGTCGTGCCGCGGCTCGAACGGCGTGTCGACGGCAAGAACGAATCGTTGTTCTATGCGACGATCGTGCCGGGCGCAAGCATCGAACAGGGCTTGCAGGCGGCGCTCGACGAAGCGATCTCGACCTTGCCGATACCGAAGGTCATGCAATATCAGCTCGCCGACGGCTGGACCAGCGTCAGCTTCGTCCGCCCGGCGCACGGCCT
>DATMGW010000217.1:0-2136 GCA_035555295.1 Caldimonas sp. | reverse complement strand
TTCGTGCCGGTCTCGTTGCTCGCGCATATCCCGTTCGTCCTCGTCGTCACGCCGGCAGCGCCGATCCGCAGCGTCGCCGACCTGCTCGCGCAGGCGCGCGCCGAGCCCGGCCGATTCTCGATCGGGCACGGCGGCAACGGTACGGCGATGCACCTGTCGGTGCAGTTGCTCAAGCTCATGGCCGGCGTCGAGCTGACCGAGGTCGCGTATCGAGGCTCGGGGCCGGTGGCGCTCGACGTGATGAGCGGACAGGTGCCGCTCGGCATGCTCGACCTGCCTTCGGTGCTCGCGCAGGTCCGCGCCGGCAAGGTGCGGGCGCTCGCGGTTACCGGGCAGACGCGCCTGGCCGATTTGCCCGACGTGCCGACGCTTGCCGAGGCGGGAATCAAGGGCTACGAGTCGACCGGCTGGTTCGGCGTCGTCGCTCCGGCGGCGACGCCGCGCGCCGTCGTCGTCCGGTTGGAGTCCGAGCTGCGCGAGGTCCTCACCGATCCCTCGGTGCTCGCGCAGGCGCGCGCCGCCGGCGTCGAGCTGACGCCGATGACTTCGGCCGAGTTCGCGCGCTTCATCGCCGGCGAGACGACGAAGTGGGCCGACGTGATCAGGCGCTCTGGGACCAAGCTCGATTGAGCGCGCCTGACCTGCCCATGCTCGAGGCCGACGTCGCGATCGTCGGCGCCGGTCCGGTCGGCCTGACGCTGGCGATCGACCTCGCCTGGCGCGGCCGCAGCGTCGTCGTCGTCGAGACGCGCGAACGAGGCGAGCCGCCGAACGTCAAGTGCAATCACGTCGCGGCACGATCGATGGAACAGTTCCGCCGCCTCGGCGTCGCCGCCAGGCTGCGCGACGCCGGGCTGCCCGCCGACTATCCGAACGACGTCGTCTTTCGCACCTCGGTGACCGGGATCGAGCTGTCGCGCATCCACATTCCGGCGCGGGCGACGCGCTACAGCGACACGAGCGGGCCCGACGGCTGGTGGCAGACGCCCGAGCCGCCGCATCGCATCAACCAGATCTTCCTCGAACCGATTCTCTTCGCGCACGCCGAAGCGCAGCCCGGCGTGACGATCAGGAACCGCTGCGAAGCGACGGGCTTAGCGCAGGGCGAGGACGGCGTGAGCGTCGTCGCCCGCGATCTCGACAGCGGCGCCGAGTTGCGCGTGCGTTCGCGCTTTCTCGTCGGCTGCGACGGCGGCCGCTCGATGGTGCGAAAGGCGATCGGCGCCGCCTTCGCCGGAACGCCGGTGATCCAGCGCGTGCAGTCGACCTATATCCGCGCGCCCCGGCTGCTCGGGATGATTCCCGGCGAGCGCGCCTGGAGCTGCTACGCCGCGAACCCGCGCCGCAGCGGCGTCTGCTTCGCCATCGACGGATGCCAGAACTGGCTCGTCCATAACCACCTGATGCCGGACGAGGAAGACTTCGAGGCCATCGATCGCGACGCATCGATCCGCCACATCCTCGGCGTCGGCCCGGACTTCGACTACGAAATCCTGAGCAAGGAAGACTGGATCGGGCGGCGCCTCGTCGCCGAGCGCTTCCGCTCCGGCCGCGTCTTCATCTGCGGCGACGCCGCGCACCTGTGGGTGCCGTATGCCGGCTACGGCATGAAC
Source organism: Caldimonas sp. (assembly GCA_035555295.1). Lineage (GTDB taxonomy): Bacteria > Pseudomonadota > Gammaproteobacteria > Burkholderiales > Burkholderiaceae_C > Schlegelella_A. The sequence continues at coordinate 523 of DATMGW010000217.1, read as the reverse complement.
GCCGGAATCGCCGATGCGCTCAACCTGTCCTGGCACCTGGCGTCGCATCTGGCCGGCTGGGCGAGCGCGGCCGTGCTCGACGCCTACGAGAGCGAGCGGCTGCCGATCACCGAGCAGGTCTCGCGCTTCGCGATGGACCACGCCTTGCAGATGATCAAGGCGCGCGCTGCCGTGCCGCCGCGCATCGAGGAGCCCGGACCTGAAGGCGATGCGATCCGCGCCGCGCAGGGCCGCGCGAGCTACGAGCTCAACGTCCAGCAGTTCTGCTGCGCCGGCCTCAACTTCGGCTACTTCTACGACCGCTCGCCCCTGATCGCCTACGACGGCGAAGCGCAGCCCGCGTACTCGATGGGCGGCTTCACGGCCTCGACGGTTCCGGGCTGCCGGGCGCCGCACTTCAGGCTCGCCGACGGGAGCTCGCTCTACGACGCGTTCGGCCCCGACTACACGTTGTTGCGGCTCGATCCGTCGCTCGACGTCGCGCCCCTGGCCGACGCTGCGAAGGCGCGCGCCGTGCCGCTGC
>DATMGW010000216.1:0-4368 GCA_035555295.1 Caldimonas sp. | reverse complement strand
TCTCGTCGAAGTACGGGCTCTTCGGATCGAACTGGGTGGCATCGGGATAGGGCTTCGACGCCACTTCGGCGAAGCCGACGATTCCGGGCTCGGAACACGAGGAGTGATAGAAGAGGACGCCGTCGCCGATCTCCATCTCCTTGTCCATATAGTTGCGCGCCTGGAAATTGCGAACGCCGTACCACGGAACGGTCTTCTTCGGCATCGCCGCGACGTCGTCGACCGACACATCGCTCGGCTCGCTTTTCATCAACCAGTAGCGCATGGACCCAGCGTGCTGAAAGATAAGGTGTCCGCCGCGGTACCGTGAGCCGCATTCCTGAACCCAGGCAGTTCAGGTGGGCGAGGTCAGCCCGGTTTCGGGTTCATCTGACGCGAGACGATCACACCTACCGGGCGATGTTCCAAGCCCTTGCTCTTGCGAGCATCGGTTCAAGGAAATATAAAGCTCACGCGAGCGCGACGGACGAATTCATTCTACGCCGCGGCTTCGCAAAAAAGGGTGCGATCAGAGCAGTTGACCGTCGGCGCCGAGCGCTGCATCGAGGCGGCGGATGAGGCCGGCGATGTCGACCGAGGACGCAGGCGAGTCGTCGCTCGCGCCATCGTCGCCCGGCGCGCGGGTCGCCGGTGCATGCGGCCGCTCGGCGAGCGCGAAAGCCAAGTTGAGTGCGGCGAGCACGGCGATGCGCTCGCGCGCCTTCACCTTGCCACCGTCGCGGATCGCGCTCATCTCGCGATCGACCGCGGCGACCGCCTCGAGCAGCGCCGTTTCGCCGCCTTCGGGGCAGCCGAGGATGTAGCTCTGGCCGAGGATCGTCGCTTCGACCTGCTTCATCCGACGCTCCGCAACTCGCCTTCGGCCGAGGCATCGCGTCCCAGCGCGGTCGCGTCGGCCGCCGTCGCCTCGGTCTCGCGCGGCAGCCGGTCGAGCAGGACGTCGATGCGGCTGCGCGCGGCGTTCAGACGCGAGCGCAGATTGTCACGCTCGTGCGTGACCGCGGCCAGCTCCTCGCGCAGCAACGCGTTCGTGCGTTGCACCTCTTCATGCCGCAGCAGCAAGCGCTCGACCTTTTCGGCGAGTTCTTCGATCCTGGACATGGCGCTCGGGCGGATGGCGGTGCCGGATTGTAGGCGCCGACCATGCGCCTATCGCGTTGCTTAGAATGCGAAACGTTGGTGCTCGTGAAGGCGTTCATGCCTTCGCGGTTAAACGGGAAGCAGGAGGCGGCGCCGCAAACGCCGCCGAAACTGCGCTGCCCCCGCAACGGTACGGTGGACGAAGCCGGGTCTCGATCGAGCCAGGCTTCAATTCCGGCGCACACGCCACTGAGGGCTCACGCCTTCGGGAAGGTCGCCGGAGTCGCTTCACCAGCCCGGATACCGGCCAGCGAGGGAGCGTCGCCTCGTGCCTCGCTCATGTCGCATGCGCCCGCGGGGAAGCGGTTCGCGTGCCGCTGTCGGGGTCCTTCCGTCATGTTCCACCTCCTCCGCAACGCGCCGCATGCGCCGAAGGCGCCTCGCCGTTCGTTCCTTTTCGTCATCCTTCTTTCGTGCGGCGCCGTGGCGCAAACCCAGCTCGATCCTGTCGTCGTCACCGGAACGCGCGAGCCGCAACCCCTGAGCCGCAGCGGCGCGGATATCGTCTTCATCGATGCCGAGACCATCCGCAACACGACCGCCGATTCGCTCGAGGACCTGCTGCGCCGCGAGGCTGGCGTGCAGATCGTGCGCAACGGCGGCCCGGGGCAGAGCTCGGGCTACCTCGTCCGCGGCTCGAGCACGAGCGCAACGGTCGTCCTCGTCGACGGCGTCCGCGTCGGTTCGGCGTCGCTCGGCCAGGCCGATTTCGAAGCCCTGAGTCTGGCGCAGATCGATCACATCGAAGTGCTGCGCGGCCCGGCCTCGAGCCTGTACGGCGCCGACGCGGTCGGTGGCGTCGTGCAGGTCTTCACGCGGCGCGGCGACGGCAGCCCGCACATCACCGGCGCCGCAGCGATCGGCGGCTATCGCTCGCGGCAGGGCGATCTCGGCGTCAGCGGAGGCGAGGGCGCATTCGACTACGCCGCGACGATCGGCCGCGAGGCGAGTCGCGGCGTCTCGGCGATCCGCCCGGGCGACCAATTCGGCCTCTTCAATCCGGACGACGACGGCTACTCGCGCAGCTTCGGCAACCTTCGCCTCGGCTACACGCCGGCGCCCGGGCATCGCGTCGGCCTCACGCTGCTCGAGAGCAAGCTCGACGTCCAATACGATTCGGCGGAATTCGACGCCGCGGGCAATCCCGATCCGTCGCCCGACTTCCGCAACCGCTTGACGACCCAGCTGGCCGCCCTCGACTATCGCGGCGCGATCTCGAGCGCGTGGACGACGACCGCGCAGCTCGCCCACAGCGTCGACGACGCGACGAGCGGGGGAAGGTCGCTCAGCCGCATCGCGACCCACCGCGACCAGGCGACCTGGCAGAACGCGGTGCGCCTCGGCGCGGATCAGCAGCTCGTCGTCGCCTACGAGCACCTGCGCGAAAGCGTCAGCGGTGACGTACTTGTGGGCGAGCCGAAGCGCGACAACAACGCGATCGTCCTCGGCTACTCGGGCGAGATCGGCGGCAACGGCCTGCTGGCCGATCTGCGCCACGACGACAATTCGGCCTACGGCGGCAACACGACCGGCCGCATCGGCTGGAGCCGAGAGGTCGTTCGCAGCCTCAAGCTGCGCGCCCTGGCCGGCACGACCTTTCGTGCACCGACCTTCAACGACCTCTACTTTCCCTTCTTCGGCGTCGCGACGATCAAGCCCGAGCGCGGCCGCAGCGTCGAGGTCGGCGCGACGTGGCAGTCGGGCTCGACGAGCGCTTCGGCGACGCTCTATCGCAATCGGGTCCGCGACCTGATCGGCTTCGACCCGGATCCGAACATGACCGACTGCCCGCCCGGCTTCTTCGGCTGTGCCGCCAACACGGCGCGCGCGCGCCTGCAGGGCGCGACCCTCGCTGCCGCGCAGCGATGGGGCGGCCTCGACCTTCGCGCGACGGTCGATCTGCTCGACGCCACCGACGCCGACACGGGCGTTCGCCTCGCGCGCCGCGCTGCGCATCAGGAAACGCTCGCCGCCGACTACGCCGCCGCAGCGTGGAGCGTCGGCGCCTCGATCCTCGACGTCGGCTCGCGGCCGGACGCGGGCGTCGTCCTCGGCGGCTACGCGCTCGTCGACTTGCGCGCAACGTGGCGCTTTCTGCCGCAGTGGCGGCTCGAAGCGAAGGTGCTGAATGCGCTCGACCATCGCGTCGAGCCGCTGCGCGACTACCAGGGCCTCGGCCGGCAGGCCTGGATCGGCATTCGCTTCGATGGCCGCGGCTTCTGAGGCAGCGATGAAGGCTGGAGGCGCACTCATCGTCGCTGCAGGAGCAGCGGTCGCGGCGTGCGCGCTCGGCGTCCTGGCCGGCTCGACCGGTCTGGCCGCGGCCTCCGCCGAGATCTTCTGGCAGATCCGGGTGCCGCGCGTGCTGGCCGGATTCGGCACCGGCGCCGCGCTCGCCGTCTCGGGCGCGCTGATGCAGTTGCTGACGCGCAATGCGCTCGCCGATCCCTACGTTCTCGGCGTCGCCGGCGGTGCCTCGGTCGGCGCGCTCGGCACCATGCTCGTCGCCGCGGCGACCGGCACTCCACTCTCCGAATGGGGGATCGCGCTCGGCGCCGCGGCCGGCGCGTTCCTCGCCGCGACACTGCTGTTCGCGCTGATGGGGCGTCGCCTCGCAGCCCCGGCTTCGGCGGCGCAAGGCGATGCGTCGACGTCGCTCCTGCTCGTCGGCATCATGATCGGCTCGGGCTGTTCGGCCGTCGTCTCGCTCATCCTGACGCTGGCCAGCGACGGGCAGTTGCGCGGCATGGTCTTCTGGCTGCTCGGCGACCTGAACGGCGCCACGCAGTGGCAGATCGTCTGGCTGGCGCTCGGCGTGGCCCTCGTGCTCGTCTGGCCGACGGCGCGGCAGCTCGACTGGCTGTCGCGTGGCGACGCCTGGGCAGCGACGCTGGGCGTTCCGGTGGCGCGGCGCAGGATCGTCGCCATCGTCGCTGCGGCGATTGCGACCGGCGCCGCGGTCGCGACGGCCGGAGCGATCGGCTTCGTCGGCCTGGTCGTGCCGCATGCGCTGCGTCTCCTCGGCGTGCGCTCGGCGCCGCTCCTGCTGCCGGCGAGCGCGCTCGGCGGGGGTGCCTTCGTCGTCCTCGTCGACGCGGCGGCGCGAACGGTCGTCGCTCCGCTGCAGTTGCCGGTCGGCGTGCTCGCCGCGGCGGTCGGCGTTCCGGCCTTCATCGCCATGCTGCTGCATCGGCCGCGCGGCCAGCGATCGCCATGACCGGTCCTCCG
>DATMGW010000215.1:0-4074 GCA_035555295.1 Caldimonas sp. | reverse complement strand
CTGGCCGCCGGCATCGACGGCCTGGTCCACCTCTCCGACCTGTCGTGGAACGAGCCCGGCGAAGCCGCAGTTCGCAACTACAAGAAGGGCCAGGAAGTCGAAGCGATCGTGCTGGCCGTCGACGTCGACCGCGAGCGCATCTCGCTCGGCATCAAGCAGCTCGATTCCGACCCGTTCACCAGCTACACCTCGGTCAACGACCGTGGTGCAACGGTCAGCGGCAAGGTCAGGTCGGTCGACCCGCGCGGCGCCGAGATCCAGCTCAACGACGACATCACGGGCTACCTGCGCGCTTCGGAGATCAGCCGCGACCGCGTCGAGGACGCGCGAAACGTGCTGAAGGAAGGCGACGAGGTCTCGGCCATGATCATCAACGTCGACCGCAAGGCGCGCTCGATCCAGCTCTCGATCAAGGCCAAGGACAACGCCGACCAGCAGGAAGCGATGCAGCGCCTGTCGCAGACGAGCGAACGCGAGAACGCCGGCACGACGAGCCTGGGCGCGTTGCTGCGCGCCAAGCTCGACAACCAGAACCCGCCGAGCTCCTGATCGGGCGAAGCAGGGCGCGGGCGTGACGCGATCCGACCTCGTCGTTCAGCTGGCCGAGCGCTTCGGCCAGCTGACCCACCGCGACACCGAGTTCGCGGTGAAGACGATCCTCGATGCGATGGCTTCGGCGCTGGCGCGCGGCCACCGCATCGAGATCCGCGGCTTCGGGAGCTTCTCGATCAACCGCCGGCCACCGCGCGTCGGCCGCAACCCGCGCTCTGGCGAGCAGGTCGTCATCTCGGAAAAGCTGGTTCCTCACTTCAAGCCCGGCAAGGCGCTGCGCGAAGCCGTCGACGCGCGCGTCGGCGCGATGCGCGGCGCGGCGGACGCGGCCGGCGGAGCGCCTCGCGGCGCCGCGAGCGAATAGGCCCCAAGGCGCGACGTCGACGCAGCGAAGCGATGCGCCTCTTCGTCTGGCTGGTCCGGGCCGCCGTCTTCTTCGTCCTCTTTGCATTCGCGCTGAACAACCAGCACGACTCGAGCATCCACTGGTTCTTCGGCCAGGAATGGCGCGCGCCGATGGTCTTCATCGTCCTCGCCGCCTTCGGCCTCGGCTGCGCCTTCGGCATCTTCGCGATGGTCCCGAGCTGGTGGCGGCACCGCCGCATCGCCCGCCGCGAGAGCGTGCGCGCCCCGACGGCCACCGCGCCGCCGCCGGCGGCTTCGAGCACGATCGACCCGGCCCTGACGCATCCGCCCCGCGATGGACTTTGAGCTGCAGTGGCTGCTCTGGGCGCTGCCCCTGGCCTTCGCGCTCGGCTGGATCGCGTCGCGTTTCGACGTGCGACAAGGAAGGCGCGAGCGCAAGGACTCTCCGCAGGTCTACTACAAGGGGCTCAACCTGCTCCTCAACGAGCAGCACGACAAGGCGATCGACGCGTTCATCGAAGCCATGCAGCAGGACCCCGACACCTCGGACCTGCACTTCGCGCTCGGCAACCTGTTTCGCCGACGCGGCGAGTACGAGCGTGCCGTGCGCGTCCACCAACATCTGCTCGGCCGCGCCGACCTGCCGAAGAGCGACCGTGACCGGGCCCAGCACGCGCTGGCGCAGGACTTCATGAAGGCCGGCCTCTTCGATCGTGCTGAAGCGGCCTACCAGGCGCTCGCCGGCACCGCCTTCGACACCGAGGCGCGCCTGGCCCTGCTCGACCTGCATGAGCGCTCGCGCGACTGGCGCGCCGCCGTCGAAGTAGCCCGCCAGCTCGAGCAGAGCGGCGCCGGGTCTTTCGCGTCGCGGATCGCGCACTACTGCTGCGAGCTGGCGCTCGAAGCCGACGCGGCGCATCAGCCCGAGGCCGCCGAAGCGGCGCTCGCCGAGGCCCGCGAAGCGGCGCCGCGCGACGTCCGCCCGCTCGTCCTGGCCGGCGAGCGCGCCGCCGCGCGCGGCGAGCACGGCGAAGCGCTGCGCCTGTGGAACACGTTGATCACGGTTCATCCGGCGTCGTTCAACCTGGTCGCGCGGCGCTACGCCGCGAGCGCACGCGCCGCCGGCAAGGGCGCGGCGGCGCTCGAGCGCCTGGACGCGCTGTACGAGCAGGCGCCGACGATGGACCTGCTCGAGACGATCGCCTCGCTGCAGGCCGACGCCGCCGCGCGGCAGGCGCGCCTGCTCGAGCACTTGCGCGAGCACCCGACGATGGCGGCAGCGCAGGCGCTCCTCGCACCGCGACCGGCGACGCCGCCAGGCCCCGGCGAAGCCGCCGCGCCGACGCTCTCCGGACTGGCTCCTGCGGCCGCGGGGGCGCTCTACGATGCGGTGCGCCGCGCCGCCAGGCCGCTGCACCGCTATCGTTGCGCGGCCTGCGGCTTCGAGGCCGAGCATTATTTCTGGCAATGTCCGGGCTGTCTCGGCTGGGATACCTATCCGCCGCAGCGACTGGAAGACCTCTGATGCCCGCACGCTTGATTCATTCGTCGCCCCCCCGGGGAGCGACTTGCGCCCTCGCGGCGCGGTGGGCGCCGGCGTGACCTCTGTCCTGCCGAGCCGCGAACGCCTGGGCGCCGCACGCGTCCTCGTCGTCGGCGACGCCATGCTCGACCGCTACTGGTTCGGCGCGGTCGAGCGCATCTCGCCGGAAGCGCCGGTGCCGGTGGTGCGCGTCAACCGCGAGGAAGAGCGCCTCGGCGGTGCCGCCAACGTCGCTCTCAATGTCCAGACGCTCGGCGCGCAGGCGACCCTCGTCACCGTCGTCGGCACCGACGAGCCGGCCCGGCGCCTGCGCCAGCTGCTCGAGGCGCACGGGGTCGCCGCGCTGCTCGGCAGCGACGCACAGCTCTTCACGATCGTCAAGCTGCGCGTCATCGGCCGGGCCCAGCAGCTGCTTCGCGTCGACTTCGAGAACCAGCCCGATCACGAGGTGCTGGCGAGCATGGTCGCCGAGTACGAGCGCGTCCTGCCCGCGCACGACGCCGTCCTCTTCTCCGACTACGGCAAGGGCGGCCTGGCTCACATCACGCAGATGATCGGGCGCGCCCGGGCGCTCGGCAAGCCCGTGCTCGTCGATCCCAAGGGCAGCGACTACTCGCGCTATGCCGGGGCCACCGTGATCACGCCGAACCGGGCCGAGCTGGCACAGGTGATCGGCGCGTGGTCGAGCCCGGCGCAGCTCGAGGAGCGCGCCGAGCGGCTGCGCCGCGACCTCGGCATCGACGGCCTGCTGCTGACACGCTCCGAAGAAGGCATGTCGCTCTTCGACGCTGCCGGCCACGCGCAGGTGCCGGCCGAAGCGCGCGAGGTGTTCGACGTGACCGGCGCCGGCGACACGGTGATCGCGGCCCTCGCCGCGATGCTCGCCTGCGGCCTCGGCCTGCGCGACGCGATGCGCATCGCCAACCGTGCCGGCGGCATCGTCGTCGGCAAGTTCGGCACGGCGAGCGTCAGCTACGCCGAGCTGGCGTCCGGGGAGCGCGACGCATGAAGGTCGTCGTCACCGGCGCGGCGGGAATGATCGGCGCCAACCTCGTGCATGGGCTCAACGCGATCGGCATCGACGACGTGATCGCCGTCGACGACCTGAGCGACGGAGCGAAGTTCAAGAACCTGCTCGGCGCCTCGATCAGCGACTACTTCGACCGGCGCGACTTCTACGCGCGCTTCGAGCGCGGTGAATTCGGCAAGGTCGACTGCGTCTTCCACGAAGGCGCGTGCTCCGACACGATGGAGCACGACGGCCGGCTCATGCTCGACATGAACTACCGCCCCTCGAAGACGCTGCTCGACGCTTGCCAGGCGCAGGGCGTTCGCCTGCTCTACGCGTCGTCGGCGGCGACCTACGGCGGCTCGGCGTCGTTTCGCGAGGAGCCCCAGTTCGAGCGGCCGCTCAACGTCTACGGCTGGTCGAAGCTGCTCTTCGACAACGTCGTGCGCCGCGCCCTGCCCGCGGCGAACACCCAGATCGCCGGCTTTCGCTACTTCAACGTCTATGGCCCGCGCGAGCAGCACAAGGGGCGGATGGCGTCGGTCGCGTTCCACCACTTCGAGCAGTGGCAGGCGGCGGGCCGCGTCAAGCTGTTCGGCGCCTA
>DATMGW010000214.1:0-3040 GCA_035555295.1 Caldimonas sp. | reverse complement strand
TCGCCGGCATCAAGCCGATTCGTACAAGCGCGTCATCACGAACTCGCGGTGGCCCAGCGCTTCCGCGGCGGTGAGGCGGCCGTTCGCAGTGCGCAGCATGCATTCGAGCAGCCGGTCGCCCGCCTGGTCGAGCGTCATCTCGCGCTGCAGCAGGCCCGAGGTGTCGACGTCGACGTGCTCGCTCATCAGGCGCACCGTCCTCGGATTGGCGCAGACCTTGATCACCGGCAGGATCGGGTTGCCGATCACGTTGCCCTGTCCGGTCGGGAAGAAGTGCACGGCGTAGCCCGACGCGGCGCACAGCGTCACCATCTCGGCGGCGGCGCTCGACGAATCCATGAACCACAGGCCCGGGTGCGTCGGCACCTCGGCCTTGTCGATGACGCCGTCGACCGTGCAGGTCTTGCCGATCTTCTGGATGTTGCCGAGCGCCTTTTCCTCGATCGTCGTCAGGCCGCCGGCGATGTTGCCCTTGGTCGGCTGCGAGTCCGACAGGTCGCTCGTCTTGTGTCGGTTGATGACGTCCTGGTAGCGGTCGAACATGAACATGAACTTCTTGCGCACTTCGTCGTTGGCGCAGCGCGCGGCGACGATCTGCTCGCCGCCGGTGAGCTCGGTCGTCTCGCCGAAGCACAGCGTCGTGCCGAGCGGATGCAGCTTGTCGAAGGCGTTGCCGACGGTCGGATTCGAGCCGCAGCCCGAGGTCGTGTCGCTTTCGCCGCACTTGGTCGAGACCCACAGGTCCTGGATCGGGCAGGCCTCGCGCTGTTTCTCGCTCGCCCACTGCACGAACTCGCGCGCCGCCTTCGAGGCGCGCATGATCGTGTCGTGGTCGCCGTGGCCTTCGATTCCGAAGCCGGCCACGGGCTTGCCGGTCGCGGCGATGCCGTCGGTGACCTTCTTCGTCCAGCTGTCCTCGATGCCGATGACGACGACGGCGGCGACGTTCGGGTTGCAGCCGGCGCCGATCAACGTGCGGAAATGCAGCTCGAGGTCGGCGCCGAACTGCAGCCGCCCGTACGGATGCGGGATCGCGAGTGCGCCCTTGATGTTGTTGGCGACCGCCTCGGCCGCGGCGTTCGACAGGTCGTCGAGCGGCAGGACGATGACGTGGTTGCGCACGCCGACGCGGCCGTTCGCGCGTCGATAGCCGAGGAAGGTGGATTTGCTCGAGACCGCAGACATGCAAGTTCCTTCGATTCGCTTCGGCGGGCACGAGCCGAGAGCGTCTACCAGCGTTTGGTCTTGATGTTGTGCACGTGAGCGTGTTCGCCGGCCTTGATCGGCGCGACCACCTTGCCTATGTCGACGCCGTACTTCAATACCGTGTCGCCGGGGTTCATGTCCTTCAGCGCGACCTTGTGCCCGATCGGGATGTCCTGGCGTGCCTGGACGTGCGCCGTCGTGTCCTCATCCATGATCCAGCCGTCGAGGGCCATGCCGGCCTTCACTCCCTCGACGACGACGACCGCGACGGTGTCCTTGGCGTCGTGCAGGACGAAATGGATCATCGGCGCAGGCCTAACCCGGCTTGACGTTGATCGGCGTGTAGAGCTGGTCGGCCGCGGCTTCGGGCTTCATCAGGCGCCAGCGGTCGAGCTGGGCGAGGTCGCTCACCGAGCGACGCGCTTCATCGGCCTTGATGATCGGGTCGAGCTGCAACACGCGCGCCACGCAGCGGGCGATCCACTCGTCGCTGTCGCGCACGTACTCGTCGGCTGTCTGCACCCGCTCGACCGGGATGCGCTCGGTGCGCTCGAAGCGCTCGGTGCTCTCGAACGGATCGGTGCTGCCGTGCGCTGCGAACTCGGAGTCGGCCGCCGCTTCGGGTGCGAGCTGGCCGCGGGTCGGCCACAGGCGCGTCGCGAGCGCGACGAAGGCCGCCGGTTCGGCGCCGCTCTTCAGGATGCTCATCCGCATGACGAAGCGGTCGATCCACTGCTCGCGCGTAACGTTGAACTCCATGGATCATGCCTCCCCGGCCGCTCTCCAGACGCCACCGACGAGCAACTCGTGCGGGCCGAACTGCGCCTTGTAGGCCATCTTGCTCGAGCCGTCGATCCAGTAGCCCAGGTAGACGCGGTCCAGGCCGAGGAGGCGCGTCTGCTCGATCTGCCAGAGCACGTTGTACGTCCCGTAGCTGGTCTTCGGCTCGGGCTCGAAGAAAGTGTAGACGGCCGACAGGCCGTCGTTGAGCACGTCGAGGATCGAGACCATCTTGAGCGATCCCGGGCCGCCGTCGGTTCCGGGCTCGCGGAACTCGACCAGGCGCGAGTTGACGCGACTTTGCAGCAGGAACTGCGTGTACTGGTCGATCGAATCGTGGTCCATGCCGCCGCCGATGTGGCGGCCGGCCTGGTAGCGCAGGTAGAGCTGGTAGTGCTCGGCGACGAAGCCGAGGCGCAGGACGCGCGCCTCGAGTCGTCCGTGCGCGCGCTGCGCCCGACGCTGGCTGCGCGTCGGCCGGAAGGTGGCGACCGGAACGCGCAGCGGCAGACAGGCGCGGCAGCCGTCGCAATAGGGCCGGTAGGTGAACATGCCGCTGCGCCGAAAGCCGTTCGCGACCAGGCCCGAATACGCGTCGGCGTGGATCAGGTGGCTCGGCGTGGCGACCTGCGAGCGCGCCATGCGCCCGGGAATGTAGCTGCATGGATACGGCGCGGTCGCGTAGAACTGAAGCGAGGCGAGCGGAAGTTCCTTGGGGTGCGTCATCACGATGCGGAGGCGCCTTCGATATCGATGCCGAGTTGCGACCACATCCGCAAATCATAGGTCCAATCGGCTACCGGTTGCAGCGCCAGCGCGGCGCCCAGTCGCGCCATGAACTCGGCGCGCGGCAGCTCGCGGCCGCCGAAGGAAGCCAGGTGGGCGGTGCGCTGCTGGCAATCGATCGTCTCGATCGCGTGTTCGCGGCAGAAGGCGATCAGCGCGGCGAGCGCGATCTTCGACGCGTCGGTGCGCCGGGTGAACATCGATTCGCCGAAGAAGAAGCGGCCGAGCGATACGCCGTAGAGGCCACCCGCGAGCTCGCCGTCGATCC
>DATMGW010000213.1:0-6701 GCA_035555295.1 Caldimonas sp. | reverse complement strand
CTCTTCGCTCGAACTGATGATCTGGCCGCCTCCCGGATAGTCGGGGCCCGGCAGCAGGCGGGCGAGATCGTCCTCGGAAAGCTTCTCGTCGCGGATCAGGGCGACCGCCGCCGCCGCGACCTCGCGCAGGTTGTGGCTCGGGATCTCGGTCGCCAGGCCGACGGCGATGCCGCTCGCGCCGTTCAGCAGCACGAAGGGCAGGCGTGCCGGCAGAAGCTTCGGCTCCTCGGTCGAGCCGTCGTAGTTGGGAATGAAGTCGACCGTGCCTTCGTCGATCTCGTCGAGGACGAGACGGGCGATCGGCGCCAGGCGCGCTTCGGTGTAGCGCATCGCGGCGGCGCCATCGCCGTCGCGCGAGCCGAAGTTGCCCTGGCCGTCGACGAGCGGATAGCGCTGAGAGAAGTCCTGCGCCATGCGCACCAGCGCGTCGTAGGCGGCCTGGTCGGAGTGCGGGTGGAAGCGCCCGAGCACGTCGCCGACGACGCGCGCGCTCTTCACCGCCTTCGGCCCCGCTGCCGTCGTGAAGGCCAGGCCCATGCGCGCCATCGCGTAGAGGATGCGGCGCTGCACGGGCTTCTGCCCGTCGCTGACGTCGGGAAGCGCGCGGCCCTTGACGACCGATAGCGCGTATTCGAGATAGGCGCGCTCGGCGTAGTCGCCGAGCGGAACGGCGCCGTCCGCCGCGGGCGGCGGGGCGAAGAGATCCAGGGTGTTCATGGTCGCGTGGAGGGCGAAGCGGAAGGCACGCGCACAAGAGAGGCGCGGACCAGGAGGGACGGAGAGAAGAGGCGCGAAGTGTAGCCAGCGCGACCCGCCAGGCCGAGGTTTGCGGCTTCGCCTGCGCCCCGCGCGCTGCGCCGCTGCGCCCGTCTATTGCAACTGGATTTCGCCTTCGAACACGACGTCGAGCCCGAGCGCGCCGATGCGCAGCGTCATCGTCGCCGGCAGGGTCTCGGTGCCGGCGATGCTCCCGGCGGCCATCGCGCGGGCGACGGCCTGCTCGATCTCGCGCTGCGAGCTCACGCCGACCATCTTCAGGAACTTGCGGATGCTGATGTTGAAGGTCTCGTCATTCATGGCATCTCCGGGTTTGGGCTCGGCGTCAAATCTACTCCTGCCGTGGCCGCAGCACACCACGAGGATCACCCTCGCGCACGTCGCCGGTCACTTCGGGAACCGCTCACGCAGCTTGAGCTTCCAGAACTTGCCGGTGGAGGTGCGCGGGATGGCGTCGATCGCTTCGTAGCGATCGGGCAGCTGCCACTTCGCGAAACCGTGGCCGAGCAGGTGCTCGCCGAGCGCGGCAGCGAGCAGCGCGTTGTCGCCGCCCTGCCCCGGCTTCACGACGATGCAGGCGAGCGGCCTCTCGCTCCACTTCGAATCGGGGATCGCGATCACGGCCGCCTCGGCGATCGCCGGGTGCGCCATCAGCGCGTTCTCGAGGTCGACCGACGAGATCCACTCGCCGCCCGACTTGATGAGGTCCTTGGTCCGGTCGGTGATGCGGACGAAGCCGCACGCGTCGATCGCCGCGACGTCGCCGGTGCGCAGCCACCCGTCGGCGGTGAACTTGTCTTCGCTCACCGGCACGCCGTGGTAGGAACCCGTGACGAAGGGGCCGCGGCACTGGATCTCGCCGACGCTGCGCCCGTCCCACGGCGCGTCCTTGCCGTTGTCGCCGCGAATGCGGACGTCGACGAGCGGCACCGGCACGCCCGCCATGGCGGCACGGCGGAAACGCGCGTCGGCAGCGTCGGCGTCGGATCGGGCGGCGACCGTGGCGAGCGGCGAGGTCTCGGTCATGCCCCAGCCTTGCACGATCCAGACGCCGTGCCGGTCGAATGCGCGGATCAGCGATTCCGGCACGGCCGCGCCGCCGACCATCGAGCGCATCCCTTCGGGCAGGCGCCAGCGGCCCGGCTCCTCGGCCAGCGCGAGCTCGTAGCGCTGGATCAGGCCGAGCCAGATCGTCGGCACGCCGATCGCCAGCGTCGGCGGCTCGGCCCGCATCAGGTCGAGCACGTCGTCGGGATGCAGGTGCGGGCCGGGGAAGACGATCTTCGCGCCCATCATCACCGCGGCGTAGGGCAGGCCCCAGCAGTTGGCGTGGAACATCGGCGTCACCGGCAGCAGCACGTCGGCCGAGCGCAGGCTCCAGTTCTCGCCGCTGCAGCCGACCAGCGTGTGCAGCACCGTCGAGCGATGCGAGTAGACGACGCCCTTGGGCCGCCCGGTCGTTCCCGACGTGTAGCACATCGACACCGCGTCGTTCTCGTCGTGCGGCGCGAACTCGAAGCCGTCGGCGTCGGACGATGCGAGAAGCGCTTCGTAGTCGAGAAAGCCCGACGCCGTGTCGACCGGCGCGCCGGAGAAAGCGAAGACGATGACCTTCTCGAAGGCGTGCTTGCTCGCGAACTGCCGGTACAGCGGCAGCAGGATGTCGTCGACGACGAGGAAGCGGTCTTCGGCGTCGGCGGCGATCCAGCCGATCTCGTCGGGCGCCAGGCGCAGGTTGAGGGTATGCATCACACCGCCGGCGGCGGGGATGCCGAAGTAGCACTCGAGGTGCGCGTAGTGGTTCCAGCACAGCGTCGCGACGCGCTCGCCCTTCTTCAACCCGAGCCCCTGCAGCGCCGCCGCGAGCGCGCGCGTACGCCGGTGGTACTCGCCGTAGGTGTGCGTGCGCAGCGTCTTGTCGGGCAGGCGCGAGACGATGGTGTTCGCAGGATAGATCCGCCCGGCGCGATCGAGCAGATGGTTGAGCGAGAGCGGCAGTTCCATCATCGTCGACCGGATCACGACATCCTCCTTCCCTGTGGCATCGGCGTGGCCGTCTTCTACGACGCGGTTCCGGCGAGAGCGCGGCGCGCCTGGGTCAGCGCTTCGTGCTCGGCGCGCAGCAACGACATGACGATCAGCGATTCGTAGCCGGCGTCGCTCTTCACGCTCTCGCGCAACCGCCCTTCCTCGACGAACCCTTCGTCGCGGTAGAGGGCCAGGGCGCGCTCGTTCTTCTCCTTGACGTCGAGCCAGAAGCGGTGCGCGCCGAGGTCGCGGAACGCCATCTCGGCGAGCAGGCGCACGCAGATGCGACCGTAGCCGCGGCCCTTCGGTTGCAGGACGACGCGCTTCAGCTCGACCGATCCGTGCGGGTTGCGGCAGCCCTGCAGGATGACGAAGCCCGCAGCGGCCCAGTCGTCGCCGGCCTCGACGATGAAGTGGCGAAAGTCGGGAAACCGGATCGCGCCTTCGTGCTGGACCCGCTCCCACGGCGTGATGAAGGGGCGGTTGGCGGCGTCGTCCTCGACCGACTGGACGAAGTCGAGGTCGGACAGCATGGTCGGGCGCAGGCGCAGCCGAGCGGCTTTCATGCCCGTCCCCGGGACGGCACGCCGGCGCCGCGCCAGCGCTGGACCGCGGCCAGCAACGCATACGGCTCGGCGTCGATCGCGACGAGGGGAACGTGGATCCCCTGCCCGCGCCGCCACAGTCCCTCGATCGGCCCGAACAGCCAGCGCACGTAGCTTCCGTGCTGTGGAGCGGCGCACGCCGGATCGATGTCGAGGACGAGATGGAAGATGTTCTTCGTCTCCGACCCGCCGACCCGGTGCAGGTCGGCGCCGCGTATCGCCGGCCACGGGACGATGCCCCAGCCTGGATGGTGCAGGCCATCGGCGTCGAGACGCAGCGCGTGCCCCGCCGCCGCGCGGCGAAGCAGCAGGCCGAGCGACTGCGCGGCGAGCCAGAACGCCAGGGCCAGCGTCACGGCGCTCATGATGGCGTCGTCGAGATCCATCTCGGAGCTGCGCACCGCGACCATCAGCGCCGTCACGGCGACGCCGCCGAGCGCGAAGAGGAGGATCGGCCGCGTGTGCGAGCGCACGATCAGGGGCGGGTCGGAGGCCGCGCCGTCGCCGGCCGCGACGCCGTGCACGGCAGGCGTCGTCACACGTCGACCTCGACCGCGTCGCCGTGCAGCTCCATCAGCTCGCGGCGCGCCTGCGCTTCACCCTTGCCCATGAGCTTGGTCAACGCCGCCGTCGTCGCGGCAGCGCCGGCTGTTGCGAACTCGACCTGCAGCAGGCGCCGCGTTTCCGGGTTGAGCGTCGTGTCCCACAGCTGCTCGGCGTTCATCTCGCCGAGGCCCTTGAAGCGGCTGATGCTCCACGAGCTTTCGCGCGCGCCTTCCTTCTTCAGTCGATCGATGACGGCGTGCAGCTCGCCCTCGTCGAGGGCGTAGATCTTGGCCGCGGGCTTCTTGCCGCGCGCCGGCGCATCGACGCGAAAAAGCGGCGGCTTGGCGACGTGGACGTGGCCGAGCTCGATCAGCTTCGGAAAATGGCGAAAGAACAGCGTCAGGAGCAGCACCTGGATGTGCGAGCCGTCGACGTCGGCGTCGGAGAGGATGCAGATCTTGCCGTAGCGCAGGCCGGACACGTCGGGTTCGCTGCCTTCGCCGTGCGGATCGACGCCGATCGCCACCGCGATGTCGTGGATCTCGTTGTTGGCGAAGAGCCGGTCGCGCTCGACCTCCCAGGCGTTGAGGACCTTGCCGCGCAGCGGCAGGATCGCCTGCGTCTCCTTGTCGCGGCCCATCTTGGCGCTGCCTCCGGCCGAGTCGCCTTCGACGAGGAAGATCTCGTTCAACGCGAGGTCGCGGCTCTCGCAGTCGGTGAGCTTGCCCGGCAGCACGGCGACGCCCGAGCCGCGGCGCTTTTCGACCTTCTGGCTGGCGCGCTGGCGCGTCTGCGCCTGGCGGATGACGAGCTCGGCGAGCTTCCTGCCGTATTCGACGTGCTGGCTCAGCCACAGCTCGAGCGCCGGCTTGATGCAACCGGAGACCAGGCGCAGCGCGTCGCGGCTGTTCAATCGCTCCTTGATCTGGCCCTGGAACTGCGGGTCGAGCACCTTCGCCGAGAGCACGAAGCTGGCGCGCGAGAACACGTCTTCGGGCATCGGCTTGACGCCCTTGGGGAGCAGGCCGTGCATGTCGATGAAGCCCTTGATCGCGCCGAACAGGCCGTCCTTCAGTCCAGACTCGTGCGTGCCGCCGGCGACCGTCGGGATCAGGTTGACGTAGCTCTCGCGCACCGCCGGGCCGTCCTCGGTGAAGGCGATGCACCATGTCGCGCCTTCGCCTTCGGCGACGTCTTCGCTCTCGCCGCCGTCGGCGTGATGCGCGCCTTCGAAAAGCGGGATCAGTGGGTCGGCCTGCAGCGATTGCATCAAGTAGTCGGCCAGGCCCGCCTTGAACAGCCAGTCCTGCCGCTCCGGCTCGGCACGACCGCTCCTTTCGATCGTCAGCGAGACCTTCACTCCCGGCATGAGCACGGCCTTGCTGCGCAGCAGGTGCGTCAGTTCGGGGCGTGGCAGCTCGACGCTGTCGAAGTAGCGCGGATCCGGCCAGACGCGCACTGAGGTTCCGCTCCTGCGCTCTCCGGCACTCGCCTTGCGCACGGCGAGCGGAACGACGACCTCGCCGGACGCGAAGGTGATCGTGGCGACCTGCCCGCCGCGCCAGACCGTCACTTCGAGGCGCTTCGCCAGCGCGTTCGTGACGCTCACGCCGACGCCGTGCAGGCCGCCGGAAAAGCTGTAAGCGCCGCTCGCACCCTTGTCGAACTTCCCGCCCGCGTGCAGGCGCGCGAAGACGATCTCGATGACGCTGACGCCTTCTTCGGGATGCAGGCCGAACGGAATGCCGCGCCCGTCGTCGTCGACGCTGACCGACCCGTCGGCATGGACGATGACGTCGATCGCCGTCGCGTACCCGGCGAGCGCCTCGTCGGCGGCATTGTCGACGACCTCCTGGACGACGTGGAGCGGGCTTTCGGTGCGCGTGTACATGCCCGGCCGCTGCTTGACCGGCTCGAGTCCCTTGAGGACGCGGATCGATGCCTCGCCGTAGTTGCCCGCCTTGGTTGCCATGGCGGGGGATTCTAGGCAGCGCCGCTGCGCGCCCCGCGCCCTCGCGCCCCGGGGCGCGGCGCGGCGCGCGCCGCCTCCTCGCAAGGCAAGGCCGCGTCGCGAGCGGCCGCTTGCTCACGACCGCGCTGGAGCAACGCGTCGAGGCCGAGCTCCCAGGTCGCGTCCCATTGCGGGGCCTGGAAGTACGGTGCTGCAGCCATGAGGTGCGGGCATTCGCGGGCGATGAAGGCGTCGTCGACCGGATCGGCCGCCGACGGGCCGCGCGCGTAACCCGAGGTCTCTTCGAGACAGGCGCCGGTCAGGTAGTAGCCCAGGGCCCGGAAGTGGCGCGCGGTCAGTTCGGCGTCGTGGGTCTGGGCGTGGATGAGGCGCAGGATCGATTCGATGAAGCGGACGCCGGCCGGCATGTTGAGGCGGTGCACCGCGACCAGCGGAAAGAGCGCCGGCCAGCGCCGCGCCATCGCCCGGTACGAGGCCAACGCCTCGCGCATCCGCGCCTCCGGATCGGGCCCCGGCTCGGGAACGTGGACGCTCGAGATCGCGTGCTCGACGAGCGCGTCGAGGAGGTGCCGCTTGCTCGCGAAGTGGTGGTAGATGCTCATTGCCTCGCAGCCGAGGCGCTCGCCGAGCTTGCGCGTCGTCAGGCCGGCGAGCGACGCATCGGCGACCAGCGCCAGAGCGGCGTCGACGATCCGTTCGCGCGTGAGTGGCAAGGCGGAGCGCACTGCGCGCCGGGCCGGAATTCTCTTCGCGGAGGTCTTGGACATGGCTTG
>DATMGW010000212.1:0-2238 GCA_035555295.1 Caldimonas sp. | reverse complement strand
CGACGGCGATCACGAGCAGAGCGACACCCGCCACAAGCACCAGCGGCCAGCGGGTCCCGGCGCGCCAGGCGGCGAGCGGAAGTCTCATCGAAGCGCCGCTGCGCCGGCGCCCGCCGTCGCATCCGACGACGACGAGAGGTTGTCGAGAACCTCGTGATCGGTCCGTCCGAGAGGCGTCCCCGCGACCGCCGACGCGGCCAGGGCGAACAGGCGAACCGCGCGGCTGTTCGGCGCGTCCCAGTACTCGGCGCGGGCCGGAACGAACTTCAGCAAGGCGAGATGCCGGGACTCGGGTCCGTCCGGAAACGACGCCTTGTCGAACCTCGTCCACAGCCGCGCGATGCGCTGCTCGTCCTTGGCGATCTCGCCGCGACCGGAGACCGAGACGTAGGTCGCTCGCGCGTCGTCGACGAAAGTGAAGTTGATCGCGCGCAGGCGCTCGCCGAGATCGAAGCGCAGGTCGGTGAAGAACCAGAGCGCGCCGTCGCGGTCCATCTCGAGCGCTTCCATCGGACGACTGATCAGGGCGCCGTCGTCGCCGACGGTCGTCAGCATCGCGACCGACATGCCTTCGATCAGCTCGCCGAGGCGGGCGAGATCGCCGGTCGATTGCGGTTCCAGCTTCATGTGGGCCTCCCCGGCGCGGTATGCGACCGATTCTGGGCGCTGGCCACGCCTTTCCCTATCGGCCCGCGACCGCGGCCGCTGTGAGTCCCCTCCTACACCCGGCGCGCAAGGACTTCGGGATTGAGCGGAGTCGGCGGCGGCCTGGCACCCGGCCGGTCGTCGAGCGCGGCGATCAGGTTGTCGGCGGCGAGCCGGGCCATCGCCCGCCGCGTCGGCAGGCTGGCGCTGGCGATGTGCGGCGTCAGCACGACGTTGGGAAGCGTCAGCAGGTCGGGATGAACGGCCGGCTCGCCTTCGTACACGTCGAGGCCAGCGGCGGCGATCGTTCCTTCGCGCAAGGCCTGCGCCAGCGCCGCGTCATCGACGATGCCGCCGCGGGCGATGTTGGTGAGCGTCGCCGTCGCCTTCATGCGCTTCAGCTCGGCAGCGCCGACGAGATGGTGCGATTCGGCGCTGTACGGGACGACGATGACCAGGTGGTCGGCTTCGGCGAGGAGCGCACCCTTGCCGAGGTAGCGCGCGCCGAGCTCGGCCTCGGCCGCGGCGTCGAGGCGCGTCCGGTTGTGATAGACGACGGGCATGGCAAAGCCGTGCGCGCCGCGCCGCGCGATCGCCCGGCCGATCCGGCCCATGCCGAGGATGCCGAGCGTCGCGCCGTGCACGTCGGCGCCGGCGAACAGGTCGACGCTCCACTTCGTCCACTCGCCGCGGCGCAGGAAATGTTCGCTCTCGCTGATGCGGCGCGCCGCCGCCATCATCAGAGCGAAGCCGAAGTCGGCCGTCGTCTCGGTCAGCACGTCGGGCGCGTTCGAGACGAGCACGCCACGCACTGTGCACGCCGGCACGTCGATGTTGTTGTAGCCGACGGCCATGCTGCAGACGGCGCGCAGTCGCGGGCAAGCGTCGAGCAACGCGGCGTCGATCGGCTGCGTGCCGGTGAGGAAGGCGCCCGCCTTGCCCTGCAGGTGCGCGATCAGCTCGTCGCGCGTCCAGACGACGTCGGCGTCGTTCGCCTCGACCTCGAAGTGCTCGCGCAACAGGGCGAGGATCTCGGGGAAGACGCGGCGGCAGACGAGAATCGTAGCTTTCATTCGATGAATTTCACGAAGCCCGACACCGGCTCGCGCTCGGTGACGAGGCTGTTCTCGACGGCGTCAGGATCGGCATAGCCGAGCGACATGCCGCAGACGAGCTGCTCGTTCGCCGGCGCGCCGACCGCCGGCATGATGATGCGATAGAAGGGGGTGAACGCCGCCTGCGGGCAGGTGTCGAGGCCATGCCCGCGCGCGGCGATCATCACGCTCTGCAGGAACATGCCGAAGTCGAGCCAGCTGCCCTGGCGCATGTCGCGGTCGATGGTGTACATCATCCCGACCGGCGCGCCGAAGAAACGGTAGTTGCGCGAGTGCTGTGCGTGCATGCTCGCCTTGTCTGTCTTGCCGATGCCAAGCAGGCCGTAGAGGTCCCAGCCGACCTTGCGACGCCGCTCGATGAAGGGCGAGCGCCACTCGGTCGGGTAGTACGCGTATTCCTCGGTATGGGTAGCGGCCTCGGCCGGGTCGTTGTAAGCGGCAATGATTCGCCGTGACAGTTCGGCCTTGGCTTCGCCCG
>DATMGW010000211.1:0-2848 GCA_035555295.1 Caldimonas sp. | reverse complement strand
TCGGCACGCTTGAAGCCGGCCGTCGTCGGCATCGGCTCGACGCCTGCTGCGACGAGGTCGGCACCGGTGTAGACGGCGAGCACGCCGTCCAGCCCGCGCGCCGCGTCGGCGTCGATGCTCGCGATGCGCGCGTGCGGATGCGGCGATCGCAGGAAGGCGATCACCGCCTGGCCGGGGACGGCGACGTTGTCGGTGAATCGGCCGAGGCCTTCCAGCAAGGCCCGGTCCTCGATCCGCAGCACGGCCTGGCCGCTGCCGAAACGCGCTGCCGCGTCGGGTGCATTCATCTTCGATGCTCTTTCTTCGTGGTCAGGTGTGCGCCGGACCGAGGCCGGCCCAGCATTGCGCGTAGCGGGTGTCGAGCGTACCGCTCTCCATCGCGAAGGCCGTCGGGCGGAAGGCCCAGCGG
This sequence comes from Caldimonas sp., assembly GCA_035555295.1. Lineage (GTDB taxonomy): Bacteria > Pseudomonadota > Gammaproteobacteria > Burkholderiales > Burkholderiaceae_C > Schlegelella_A. Next base: position 2,439 of record DATMGW010000211.1, on the reverse strand, counting down.
CTTTCGAACATGAAGGCGAGCGTCGCTTCGAGCTTTTGCGGCTTCAGCTCCGCGGCTGTCGCCTTGTCGTACGCATCGCTGTCGGGGCCGTGCGGAACCATCGAGTTGTGCAGGCTCGAGCCGCCGGGCAGGAAGCCTTCTTCCTTGGCGTCGTATTGGCCGTAGACCAGGCCCATGAACTCGCTCATCAGGTTGCGGTGATACCAGGGCGGCCGGAAGGTGTCTTCGGCGACGAGCCAGCGCGGCGGGAAGATGACGAAGTCGCAGTTCGCCGTTCCCGGAGTGTCGCTCGGCGAGGTGAGCACGGTGAAGATCGACGGGTCGGGATGGTCGTGGCTGATCGAGCCGATCACCATGAAGTGCGCCGTGTCGTACTTGCACGGCGCCAGGTTGCCGTGCCACGCGACGACGTCGAAAGGCGACCCGTGCGTGTGCGTACGCCAGAGCGTGCCGCCGTACTTCTTGACGATCTCGTACTCGCCCGCGTCGTCGTCGAAGGCGGCGACCGGGGCCAGGAAGTCGCGCGGGTTGGCGAGCCCGTTCGAGCCGATCGGGCCGAGCTCGGGCAGGCGGAACGGCGCGCCGTAGTTCTCGCAGACGTAGGCGCGCGCGACGCCATCGGGCAAGGCCACCTGCCACGCCAGGCCGCGCGGCACCAGGGCGATCTCGCCGGGCGCCACGTCGAGGCGGCCGAGCTCGGTCGTGATCGCGAGCCGCCCGGTCTGCGGAACGATCAGCATCTCGCCATCGGCGTTGACGAAGGCGCGCCGCTGCATCGATCGGTTGGCGACGACCAGGTGCGAGGCGATCCCCGTCTGCGCCGCTTCGTCGCCGTTGACGACCCAGGTGCGCATGCCGTCGATGAAGTCGAGCGGCGTCTCGTTCGCGGTGGGCAGCGCGAGCGGCAGCCAGCGCAGCGGATCGGGGCCAATCGCGACGCCGCCGCGCATTCCACTCTTCAGGGTCGGATGCGGCATGGGCTCGTAGGCGCCGGCCTGCACCGACGGGCGCTTGCGATAGGTCCAGGTGCGCAGGTTGGAGGCGCGCGGCGCGGTGAACGCGGTGCCGCTGATCAGCTCGGCGTAGAGGCCATGTGCGGCGCGTTGCGGGCTGTTGCGACCGACCGGCAAGGCGCCGCGCAGCGCCTCGGTCGCGTGCTGGTTGCCGAAGCCGGAGAGGTAGGCCAGGGGCTCGCTCATCGCCTCAGGCCTGCAGCGCCGCCCACATGTCCTTGTCGCGCTCGGCCGTCCAGATGCGCGGATCGCGGTACGCCGTCGCTTCGTCGTAGGCGCGCGAGACGTCGAAGGGCATGCAATGCTCGTAGATGAACTGCTGACCGTACTTCGGGCGCAGCGCCGCGTCGGTGTCCGCGAAGACGCGCTTCAGCTCGTGCCCCTGCGCAACGCCGCTCTTCACGCTGGCGTACAGCTCGCTGATGAAAGCGCGCGTCGTCGCGATGCCCTCGCGGCACAGCGCAGGCGTAGTCAACGCCGCGCCGCGGCCGGGGACGATCGCCGTGGCGCCGAGCGCCTCGACCTTGTCGAGCGTCTTCGGCCAGTCGGCGAAATACGCGTCGCCGGCGTACGCCGTCGCGCCGTATTCGACGAGGTCGCCGCTGAAGAGGATCTTCTGCTGCGGCAGCCACGCCACCGTGTCGCCCTTCGTGTGGCCGCGGCCGAGCTGCAGGAGCTTCACTTCGAGCTTGCCGAGCCAGAGCGTCATTTCGCCGCGGAAGGTGAGCGTCGGCCAGGTCAGGCCGGGGATCGTCTCGACCGCCTGGAACAGGCGCGGGAAACGCTCGATCTCGCTCTTCATGTCGGCGGCGCCGCGCTCGACGATGAGGTCGCGCGTGTCTTCGCTGGCGATGATCTCGCTGGCTTCGTAGGCACTCGCACCGAGCACACGTACCGCGTGGTAGTGGCTCATGACGATGTGCTTGATCGGCTTGTCGGTCACCTCGCGGATGCGGCGGATCACGTCGCGAGCCATCACCGGCGTCGCCTGCGTATCGATCACCAGCACCGAGTCGTCGCCGACAACGACGCCGCTGTTCGGGTCGCCCTCGGCGGTGTAGGCGTAGGCGTTGTCGGAAAGCTTGGTGAACGTGACGTTCTTGTCGGCGAGGTCGGCTTGGGAGGCGAAGGCTTTACTCATGGTCGTCCGGGGCTCGAGCGTGGAACCCGTCATTCTGAGCGAAGCGGGAAGTCAGCACGCTGCGGGCCCGCATCGAGGGAAATCGGCGCGGACATGCGCCCTTCCGCAGACCTACGCCGGCAGGCGATCCAGGAAGGTCTGCACGCGCTCGGCGAATGCCGCGGGAAGCTCGGCGACGCTCAGGTGCGACGCGTCGTCGAAGACGGTCAGCTCCGCGTTCGCGATGCGCTCGGCGATCGCCCTTGCCATCTCGGGCGTCGCCCCGACGTCGCGCGCGCCGGCGAC
>DATMGW010000210.1:0-4497 GCA_035555295.1 Caldimonas sp. | reverse complement strand
TACAATCGATGCGACCGTGAACGACGATCCCTCGCCCGCCGCCGAGCCGTTGACCGTCGCCCTCACGACCCCCGCCGCGGCAGCGCGCGGCGAATCGTCCGGGCGCTGGCTCGCCGCCGTGGTCGCCTTCTTCGCTCTGGTCGCCATCGTCGCGCTCGTCTTCGCGTGGCGCGCCGACCAGCGCGTGCGCGAGACCGAGCGCGAGCTCGTCAAGCGCCAGCAGGACAGCGCCGACCGCGCCGCCGAAGCGACGCTGCTCGCCCGCCAGGCGCAGGAGGGAATGCGCGACGCGACGGCCAAGGTCGCGCTGCTCGAAGCGCGCCTCAACGAGGTCGCGCTGCAGCGCGGCCAGCTCGAGGAGCTGATCCAGTCGGTGGCGCGCTCGCGCGACGAGACGCTCGTCGCCGACATCGAATCGGCGATGCGCGCGGCGATCCAGCAGTCCTCGCTGATCGGCAGCGCCGAGCCGCTCGTCGCGACGCTGAAGCAAAGCGACGAGCGCCTGGCCCACGCCAACCAGCCGCGCCTCGAGCCGGTGCGCCGCGCCATCGCGCGCGACCTCGATCGCGTCAAGGCGGCGAGCGTCGCCGACGTGGCATCCCTGTCGATCAAGATCGACGAGGTCGTGCGCATGATCGACGAACTGCCGCTGCTCTCGGCCGCCGAGCCGCGCCGCGATCTCGGTCGCGCCGAGGCCGCGCGCGCCGCGCCGGCGGTGGCGCCCCCGGCCGAGGCGGCGTCGGGCGTCGACGCGGTCGACGCCTGGGTCTCGCGCGAGCTCAACCGCGCCGGCCGCTTTCTGGCCGACAACGTGTGGACGGAGATCCGCTCGCTCGTCCGCATCACGCGCATCGACCAGCCGGAGGCGATGCTGATCGCTCCCGACCAGGCGTTCTTCCTGCGCGAGAACCTGAAGCTGCGCCTGCTCAACGCGCGCCTCGCCGTGCTGGCGCGCCAGTTCGGCGCCGCGCAGAGCGACCTGCGCTGGGCCCAGGGCGCGATCGAGCGCTACTTCGACCGCAGCTCGAAGCGGACGCAGCTCGCCGCCGACCAGATCCGCCAGGTCACGCTGCAGCTGCGCCAGGCGAGCATCGCGCGGCCCGACGACACGCTCGCCGCGCTGGCAAGCGCCGGCGCGCCGCGTTGAACCGGCCGGAAGCGGCACGCTGATGCGCCTGACGATCTGGTTCGTGCTGCTGTTCGGCGTCGCCGTCGTCGCCGCGCGAACCCTCGGCACCAACGACGGCCTCGCCTCGTTCTACTGGGGCCCGTGGCGGCTCGACACGTCGCTCAACCTGTTTCTGCTCCTCCTCATCGGCACGTGCTTCCTGATCGTCGCCGTCATCAAGGCGGTGACGGCGCTCGTCGGCCTGCCGCAGCGGGCGCGCGAGTGGCGCACGGCGCGGCGCGACCGCGTCGGGCAGGCGGCGCTGCGCGACGCGCTCGCACAGTACTTCGGTGGCCGCTACACGCGGGCGCAGAAGTCGGCCGAGCGGGCACTCGCGCTGCAGACCGAGACGCCCGATCTCGTGCAGGACAACGAGTTCACCGTGCTCGGCCACCTGCTCGCCGCCGGCAGCGCGCATCGCCTGCAGAACCGCGCGGGGCGCGACGAAGAGCTGCGCCGTGCCCTCGAGATCGCGGCGCACAGCCCGGCGGCGCGCTCGGCCGAAGAAGGCGCGCGCCTGCTCGCCGCCGAATGGGCGCTCGACGACCGCGACGCGCCGCGCGCGACGCGGTTGCTCGCCGAGCTGCCGATGGGCGTCGCGCGGCGAACGCACGCCTTGCGCCTGAAGCTGCAGGCCGCGCGCCTCGGCCGGCAGCCGCATGAAGCGTTGAAGACGGCGCGCCTGCTCGTCAAGCACCAGGCCTTTTCGCGCGTCGCCGCAGAAGGGCTGCTGCGTTCGCTCGCCTTCGAATCGCTCGACACGGTGTACGACCTCGACCAATTGCGCCGCCTCTGGAACGCCTTCGATGCCGCGGAGCGGCGCGACGCGTTCATCGCCGCGCGCGCCGCCACGCGTGCCGTCACGTTCGGCGCCGCCGAAGAAGCGCGGGCGTGGCTGCGCCCGTTCTGGGATCGCATCGCCGAGCTCGGCGGCGAAGAACGCGCCGCGGTCGCGCAGGCGCTCGCCGACGCCGTCGCCGGCATCGGCGCCGAATGGTTGCCGCGTCTCGAGTCGGCGTTGCGGGCCGTCCCGCGCGATGCGGCGATCGCCTTTGCGACGGGTCTCGCGCTCGCCGAGCGCGGCCTGTGGGGCAAGGCGTCGGTGCTGCTCGAGCAGGCCGGCGACGACCCGACCCTGGACTCCGCGGCGCGGCGCAAGGCCTGGATCGCGCTCGCCGAGATCGCCGCGCGCGAGGGCGATTCGGCGCGCGCCGCACGCAGCTTCGAGACCGCGGCGCGCCTCGTCTGACGAGGGTGCGCTGCTATACTTTCGGGCTCGCGCGGCTGTAGCTCAGTTGGATAGAGTACTTGGCTACGAACCAAGGGGTCGTGGGTTCGAATCCTGCCAGCCGCGCCAATAAAATCAACGGGTTAGCTCTCACAAGGGGCTAACCCTTTTCTTCTCTTTCGGGCCCGAGGGGTCCACTGAGGGGTCCACCGTTGGCGAGGTCGTAGTGTCCATCGTTCGCCCGTGCGCGATCACTCTGTCATGTTCGCCCTGAATCGCGCAGCGCCAGACCCCACGGCGTGGGACGACGGCGCTCGATCCAGGGTCTGGTCATACACACCGATCGGGTGTCCGCGCCGATCCAATTCTGAGCCACCGTGCCGACCCAATATTGAGCCAGGGGTAGAAGCCGACGTCTGATCGTCGGCTGTGGATAACTGTAGCTCTTTGCTCCTTTCGTTCGTTGGTCTGTTGGTCTCTTTGCGGATGGTATGTCGGGTGCGCGAGGGTGCGAAGGGCGTAGCCCGGAGCAGCTTCGCGCACCCGACAGGCGTGGCATCTATGGATCTGTAGGCGGTCCTTTTGGCGCGCTACAGGACGCAAGTTCACCTCTGCTGTGTGGCGAGGTGCGAACTTTCGGTCTGTAGATCATCACGTTCGACCCGCAGCCGGCTCTGCCGGCGCCGTCTTGCTCGCCTTGCGCTCGATCTCACGAGCTCGGATGCGCTTCTTCGTGCTCGCCGTGGCCTGCGTGACGCGGTAGCTCTCGTTGCCGGTCTCGACGATGTGGCAGTGGTGCGTGAGGCGGTCCAAGAGCGCCGTCGTCATCTTGGCGTCGACGAACACGGTGGACCATTCGGCGAAGTCGAGGTTGGTGGTGATGACGACGCTGGTGTGCTCATAGAGCTTCGAGAGCAGATGGAACAGCAACGCACCGCCGGACTGGCTAAACGGCAGGTAGCCGAGCTCGTCGAGTATCACCATGTCCAGTCGAAGCATTGCGCCGGCGATGCGACCGGCCTTGCCCTGAGCCTTCTCCTGCTCGAGCGCGTTGACCAAGTCGACCGCCCCGTAGAAGCGTACGCGTTTGCCGTGCTGCACGATGCCAGCCACGCCGATGGCAGTCGCAAGATGGCTCTTGCCGCTACCGGTTCCGCCCACCAACACAACGTTGTGCGCCGCCTCGGTGAAGCTCGTCTCGGCCAGCTGCGTCACCAGCTTGCGATCGACCGGCGAGACCTCGAAGTCGAAGCCAGCGAGGTCACGATGGACCGGGAACTTCGCTGCGCTCATCTGGTGGCTCACCGAGCGGGTCGCCCGATCGGTGGTCTCGGCCAGCAGCATCTGCTCGATCAGCCAGCGCGAGCCCTCCAGCTCGCCCTGGTTCTGCTCCGTCAGATCCGACCAGGTCGCCGCCATGCCGTGTAGGCGCAGCGCTTTGAATTCGGCGATGACGTCACGCATCATGGTCGGCCTCCTGGATGTCGCGCAGCCGGTCGTAGCGAGCGGTGTCGACGATCGGCGGCGTCAGCACCTGCAGCAGCGTCGCTACGTTGGCCGGCCGGGGTGGCGCATTCAGTCGCGCCAGCACGTTGATGACGTGTTGTTCGCTCACCCGCCCCGACGGCGGCATCCGCTCCAGCGCGAGTTCGACCGCCACCAACACCGGGTCCAGCCCGGCGCTGGGTACCAACGCCAAGACCTTGGCCATCAACCGATCGCCGCCCGACTCTCGCAACAGCGCTTTGCGCATGCGCTGCAACGGCTCCGGTAGATCGGCGAACGGCGCGCCGTTGCGCAGCGCCCCGGGCTTGCGTTGGATCAGCGGGATGTAGTGTCGCCAGTCGTAGCGCACCTTGCCCTTGTCGGTCAGCCGGTCGTGCTCGGCAACAACCCCATCGCCGGCGACCACGACGACGCGTGTGGGGTACAGCCTGGTGCTGACCGCCTGGCCGACGAGCTCGCACGGCACCGAGTACCGGTTGCGAGCAACCGACACGAGGCAGGTGCTGCTCACCCGGGCCGCCTCTTCCACGTAGCCGTCGAAGGACGTGGGCATCGGCATGATGTGCTCGCGCTCGAGTTCGAGCACTTCGGCCAC
>DATMGW010000209.1:0-8175 GCA_035555295.1 Caldimonas sp. | reverse complement strand
CTGCATCCCGACGATGATCATCGATCTCTTCGGCAGCCCGAACTACAGGAGCTTCGATCTCTCGAGCCTGCGCTCGCTGAGCGGCGGTGGCGCGGCGATGCCGCAGGCCGTGGCGCAGCGCCTGCTCGACGAGTTCGGCCTCACCTTCGCCGAAGGCTACGGCCTGACCGAAACTGCCGCGCCCAGCCACTCGAATCCGCCCGAGCGCGCCAAGCTGCAGTGCCTCGGCATCCCGTACTTCTCGGTCGATTCGCGCGTCGTCGATCCGCTGACGCTGAAGGAGCTTCCCCCGGGCGAGGTCGGCGAGATCATCACGCGCGGGCCGATGGTCTTCAAGGGCTACTGGAAGCACCCGGAAGCGACGGCCGATGCCTTCGTCGAGTTCGACGGACGCCAGTTCTTCCGCACCGGCGACCTCGGCCGCATGGACGAGGAAGGCTACTTCTTCATGACCGATCGCCTGAAGCGCATGATCAACGCAAGCGGCTTCAAGGTCTGGCCCGCCGAGGTCGAGATGCTGCTCTACAAGCATCCGGCCGTGCAGGAGGCCTGCATCATCGCCGCCAAGGATGCCTATCGCGGCGAGACGGTGAAGGCCGTGGTCGTGCTACGCGCGACGGCGCAGGGCACGACCGCCGAAGACATCACGACCTGGGCCCGCGAGCACATGGCGGCCTACAAGGTGCCGAAGATCGTCGAGTTCGTCGACGCCTTGCCGAAGTCGGGATCGGGCAAGGTGATGTGGCGGCTGCTGCAGGACCGGGAGGCCGCAGCGCCCCCCTGAGCGCGTACCACGGCAACGCGCCGCCGGCCGGCAGCCCCGGGGTCACGCGCAAGCGGCCCCTTCGAATCGTTCGATGCAGAACGCGTGGATCGGCTCGTCGCGCCCGCGCAGGGCAAGGGCGCCGAGGTCGCGAGTCTGCGTCGCGGCCAGCGGGCCGAGCGCAGCGAGTGCGTCCGCCGAGGCGATGAAGCGGCAAGGGACTTCGCGGGTCGCCTGCTCGAGCCGCCCGGCCGTGTTCATGACGTCGCCATGGAACACGATGGCACGGCGGGCTTCGCCGACCTCGCCGGCGATGACCTCGCCGAGGTGCAGGGCGGCGCGCAGTTCCGGGTCGACGCCGAAGCGCTCGCGGAACTGCGCCGCCGAGGCGACGAGCGCTGCCCGCATCTCGAAGAAGCAGCGCAGCGCGCGCGCTTCGGGGGCGCCTTGGGCCTCGATCCAGGTGATGACGATCTCGTCGCCGACGTACTGGTAGATCTCCCCGCGACACCGCGCGACCGGCTCGGCGATCGCCTTGAACACCGCGGCCAGGAACCGGTGCGCCTGGCCCGGTCCGAGGCGCTCGGCAAGGCGGGTCGAGCCCACCACGTCGACGAACAGGAAGAAGCGGCGTTCGGCGCGTGGCTTGCGATACCGCCCCAGTATCAGGGCGGTGAAGGTGCGGTAGCCGACCAGGGCCGCCGCCTGGAAGACGATCACCAGGACCGTCGAGACGCCGAGCGCGAACGCGATCGTCGCGACGGCGGTGCGCGCGTTGTATGGCGCGGCGACCCCGAACAGGCGCTCTCCGGGTTGGACGATCACCACCGCCGCTGCGACGCCTCCGTAGACGAGCGCTCGCAGGGCGATCACTGCAAGCAGCGGCTGCGAGTCCAGCCACGGCATGCGTCCCTGGCGCAGCACGAAGATGTCGACGGCGCTGCTCGAGCCGATGAGCATGCCGTAGACGACGCCAATCAGCGCAGCGACGACGAAGAAGCGGACGCCCGACGGGCCGGATGTGGCGGCGAAGACGAGCGAATAGAGCGCGCCGATCGCCGCTGACAGGCCGACGACACGCAGCAAAAGCAGGAGCCGTGAACGGGTCAGCGCCGACATCGGGCGATCATCGTTCGTCTGCTCCGGTGCGGGCTCGCGGGGGCCTTGGGTTTCGGGGTCAGTAGGTCGCTCGCCCGCCCGAGAGGTCGAAGACTGAGCCGGTCGTGAACGAGCACTCTTCGGACGCGAGCCAGGCGACCATCGCGGCGGCCTCGCCGACTTCGAGAAAGCGTCCCATCGGGATCTTCGAGAGCATGAAGTCGATGTGCGCCTGCGTCATCGTCGCGAACATCGCCGTCTTCGCCGCTGCCGGCGACACGGCGTTGACGAGCACACCTTTGCCGGCGAGCTCCTTGCCGAGCGACTTCGTCAGCGCGATCAGGCCGGCCTTCGACGCGCTGTAGTGCGACGCGTTCGGATTGCCCTCTTTGCCGGCGACCGAAGCGATGTTGACGATGCGGCCATAGCCCTTGGCGAGCATCTTCGGCACGACGGCGCGGCAGACGAGGTAGGGGGCGACCAGGTTCACTTCGATGACGCGACGCCAGACCTCGGGGGCGAGCTCCCAGGTCGTCGCGTTGCCGCCGGTGATGCCGGCGTTGTTGACGAGGATGTCGATCTTCTTCTGCAGCTGCATGACGCTCTCGGCCGCCGCTGCGACGTCGGTCTCGCTCGTCAGCTCGACGACGTAGGTGGTGAGGCGGCTGCGGCTGCCCAGGCCGGCCTTCGCCTCGGCGAGCTTTTCGGCGTCGGCGTCCCACAGCACGACCGACGCGCCCGACGCGAGCATGCGCTCGGCGATGGCGTAGCCGATGCCCTGTGCGCCGCCTGTGACGACGGCGACGCGGCCTTCGAGGTCGATCCGGTTCATCCCAACCCCTTCAGCGCCGCGGCGCTGTTCGACGCCTGCCTGCAGTCGGCGATGTACTGGCGGATGATGCTCGCGAAATCGGGGTCGGCGCGCAGGCCGAGCCTGGCGGCACGCGCCGCCGTGGCACCGTACGACCAGCTGCCGACGATGCGCCGGATCGTTTCGTCCGGGACGAATCGCACCCGGGCGCGCACTGCCGGGCCGGCGACGGCCTCGAGCGCTTCGAGCATCTGGCCGACCGTCGCGTTGAGCGCGGGTAGATTCAAGGCGAGGCGGCCTCCGAGGGCTTCGATGCTTGCTTCGAAGACGGCAACAAGGCCCTCGACCGTTCGCGCCACCGACGTCAGCGGATGCGAGACCTCGGCCGAGACCGGGCAGATCGCTTCCTCGCCGGCGAGCGGCTCGCGGATGATTCCGGAAAAGAACGACGACGCAGCGCCGTTCGGCCGGCCTGGCCGCACCGTCACCGTCATCAACCGCGCCGAGCGGCCGTCGATGTAGCCCTTCCTCGAATAATCGGCGATCAGGTGCTCGCAGACGAGCTTGTGAGTGCCGTACGAGGTCTTCGGCGCCGGCAAGGTATCGTCGCCGACGAGCGGCGGCATCGGGAACGACGGATCGGGGCCGAAGACGGCAACCGAGCTCGAGAAGACCAGGCGCGCCGGCGCGGCGCCGTGTGCGGTCGCGCCCCGCAGCGCATCGAGCAGGGCGCGCGTCGTGTCGAGATTGGAGCGCAGGCCCAGATCGAAATCGGCCTCGCACTCGCCGCTGACTGCCGAGGCAAGATGAAAGACGCCGTCGAAGCCTTCCCGACCGAGCCTCTCGCATTGCCCGGCGAGCGGCCCGACGCGCGTCTCGACGCGCGCGTCGCCGGCCAGCTCCGCGGACGGCGCGACCTGGTCGGCGAGGACGATGCGCTCGATTCGCGAGCCCGCCAGCTCGCCGCGCGCGAGCAACGTGCGCGCCAGGCGTGAGCCGATGAATCCAGCGCCGCCGGTGATGAGGAGTTTCATGGTCGCCCTGATGCCGCGACGATGATACGAAGCGCGAAACCCCGGTTCCTATAGGTTTGCCCTCATGGTGCGGACGGCATCGGCTCTCGATACTTCCTACGCGCCGATTCCAGTCCGCGCCGCGCGTCGCGGTGCGCGCGCAACTTTCGCGAAAGCATGGCCAGCGTCACGATCCAGTCGGTACGAAAGAACTTCGGCGAGACCGCTGTCCTGCACGGCATCGACATCGAGATCGCCGATGGCACCTTCACGGTCCTCGTCGGTCCCTCGGGCTGCGGCAAGTCGACGCTGTTGCGCATGATCGCCGGCCTCGAGGAGATCAGCGGCGGCGAGATCCGGATCGGCACGAGAAGGGTCAACGACGTGCCGCCGAAGGAGCGCGACATCGCGATGGTGTTCCAGAACTACGCGCTCTATCCGCACATGACGGTGCGGCAGAACCTGGCCTTTTCGCTCATGCTGGCCAAGCGCGACAAGGCGACGATCGACGCCAAGGTCGCGCGCGCCGCCGAGATCCTCGCCTTGTCGGCGCTGATGGATCGCTATCCGCGCCAGCTCTCGGGCGGGCAGCGGCAGCGCGTCGCGATGGGCCGTGCGATCGTCCGCGACCCGCAGGTCTTTCTCTTCGACGAGCCGCTCTCCAACCTCGACGCCAAGCTGCGCGTCGCGATGCGCAGCGAGATCAAGGAGCTGCACCAGCGGTTGAAGACGACGTCGATCTACGTCACCCACGACCAGATCGAGGCGATGACGATGGGCGACCGGATCGTCGTCATGAGGGACGGCCGCATCGAGCAGATCGGCTCGCCGCTCGATCTCTACGATCACCCGGTCAACGTTTTCGTCGCCGGCTTCATCGGCTCGCCGGCGATGAACTTCCTTCCGGCGACGCTGCGGCGCGACGCGTCCGGCGCGCGGCTCGAGCTGGCCGACGGCACACACCTCGACGCGCCGCTTCGCGCCGGCGGCAGCGACGGGCAGAGCGTCGTCCTCGGCACGCGGCCCGAGCACCTGCTTCTCGCCGCCGAGGGCGGCATCCCGACCCGCGTCGTCGTCCTCGAGCCGACCGGCGCCGACACCCTGGTCGCCTGCCGCCACGGAACGACCGACATGGCGGCGGTGTTTCGCGAGCGGCACGATTTCGCACCCGGCAGCACCATCCACCTGCAACCCGATCTGCAACGCGCGCATCTGTTCGATGCCGACAGCGGCCAGCGCCTGGCGGCCTGACCTTTTCAAACCCAACGGAGACACGACATGAACGACAGCACCCCTTTCAATCGCCGCCGCTTCCTCGAAGGCTCGGCGGGCGTCGCGACGGTAGCGAGCCTGGGCGCCGGTACGGCGCTCTTTACGCCGTTCGCGCACGCCCAGTCGATGGCCTTCAAGCCGGAGAAGGGCGCCAAGCTGCGCGTCCTGCGCTGGAGCCGCTTCGTGCAGGGCGACATCGACGCCTACATGGTCAACGTCAAGAAGTTCATCGACAAGACCGGCGTCGAGGTACGTGTCGACAACGAGGGCTGGGAGGACGTGCGGCCGAAGGCGGCCGTGGCGGCGAACACCGGCGCCGGCCCGGACATCATCCTGTCGACCAACGACGACGCGAACCTCTATCCGGAAAAGCTCCTCGACGTCACCGACCTGTGCGACTACCTCGGCAAGAAATACGGCGGCTGGTACCCGGCCTGCGAGGCCTACCTGCGCCCCGACGGCAGGCACTGGCTGGGCGTTCCGCTCGGCTCGGCCGGCTCGATGATGGTCTATCGCCAGAGCATGCTGAAGGCCGCCGGCGTCGACGCCTTCCCGAAGAACACTGACGACTTCCTGAAGATGTTCAAGGCGCTCCACGCCAAAGGTACCCCCGGCGGCATGGCACTCGGCAACGCCACCGGCGACAGCGGCTGGACGCATTGGCTCATGTGGGCCTTCGGCGGCGCCATCGTCGACAAGAACGACAAGGTGACGATCGACAGCCCGGAGACGATCAAGGCGCTCGAATACGCCAAGGAGCTCTACCCGACCTTCATTCCCGGCACCCTGTCCTGGCTCGACCCGAACAACAACAAGGCCTTCCTCGACGGCCAGATCAGCGTCACCAACAACGGCATCTCGATCTACGTCGCGGCGAAGAACTCGACCGACCCGAAGCTCAAGGAGATCGCCGCCGACATCCAGCACGCGTCGTTTCCGATCGGACCGGTCGGCGTGCCGACCGAGTACCACCTGTTCTTCAACCAGATGATCATGAAGTACAGCAAGTATCCGCAGGCGGCCAAGGAGTTCCTGCGCTTCATGATGGAGGCCGACCAGTTCGATCCCTGGTTGCAGGGCAGCGGTGGCTACGTGTCGCAGCCGCTGCGCGCCTACGAGCGCAACTCGATCTGGACCTCGGATCCGAAGAACACGCCGTATCGCGACGCGACCAAGAACCTGCGTCCGGCCGGCTACGCGGGCCGGCTCGGCTATGCGTCGGCGGGCGCGCTCGCCGACTTCATCGTCGCCAACATGGTGGCCGAGGCGGCGAGCGGATCGAAGACTCCTAAGGAGGCCGCGGAGCGGGCGCAAAAGCGCGCCGAGCGTTACTACAAGGTCTGATATCCGGACGCGGGCGTCCGGACGATCGGGCCTCGTTCGACGGATCACGCTTCGCTTCGCTCGCGCGTCCCTCAACTCGGCCCCGGCTCGCATCCGCGAGCCGTGCTTCTCCCTCTTCCGCTTGCGGGAGAGGGTTGGGGGTGAGGGCCACGCAGTGCTGAAATCCTGATGACGCTTCTGGAACGACTGCAGAACAACCGCAACGCGCTCGGGCTGCTGTTCATGCTGCCCGCGGCGGTGCTGCTGCTGCTGTTCCTCACCTATCCGCTCGGCCTGGGCTTCTGGCTCGGCTTCACCGACGCCAAGGTCGGCCGGACGGGCCACTGGATCGGCCTCGAGAACTACGAGTTCCTGTGGGGCGACGCAGTCACTCGCCTGGCGCTCTTCAACACGATCTTCTACACAGTCGTGGCGAGCGTCTTCAAGTTCGGGCTGGGGCTGTGGCTCGCGACGCTGCTCAACCGCAACATCCGCTTCAAGACCTTCTTTCGCGCCGTCATCCTGCTTCCGTACATCGTGCCGACGGCACTCTCGGCGATTGCCTTCTGGTGGATCTACGACGCGCAGTTCTCGATCATCAGCTGGATGCTGGTGAAGATGGGGTGGATCGACAACTACATCGATTTCCTCGGCGACCCCTGGAACGCCCGGCTGTCGGTGATCGCGGCCAACATCTGGCGCGGAGTTCCCTTCGTCGCGATCACGCTGCTCGCCGGCCTGCAGACGATCTCGCCGTCGTACTACGAGGCGTCGGCGATCGACGGGGCGACGCGCTGGCAGCAGTTCCGCCACGTCACGTTGCCGCTGCTCACGCCGATCATCGCCGTCGTGATGACCTTCTCGGTGCTCTTCACCTTCACCGATTTCCAGCTCATCTACGTCATCACGCGCGGCGGGCCGCTCAACGCGACGCACCTGATGGCGACGCTGTCGTTCCAGCGCGCGATCTCGGGCGGCGCGCTCGGCGAAGGCGCGGCGATCTCGATCGCCATGGTGCCTTTCCTGCTCGCCGCGATCATGTTCAGCTACTACGGGCTGCAGCGGCGCGCCTGGCAGCAGGGCGGGGCGGACAAATGAGCACATCCGCGACAACGACGGCGAGTTCGCCGCAGGCCGGCGAGAGTGTCGGCATGAGCTACCTCGATACGCCGTCGCGCATGTTCGTGACGATCTACCTGCCGCTCGTCGTCTTCCTGATCGTCCTGCTCTTTCCGTTCTACTGGATGGCGATCACTTCGGTGAAGCCCGACCACGAGCTGCTGTCGCGCAGCGGCAACCCGTTCTGGGTCATCGCCCCGACTCTTGCGCACTTCAAGAAGCTTCTCTTCGACACGTCGTACCCCGAATGGATGTGGAACACGGTTCTCGTCTCGGTGGTGGCGACCTTCTTCTCGCTCGTCTGCTCGGTGTTCGCCGCCTACGCGATCGAGCGGCTGCGCTTCACCGGCGCCAAGCAGATCGGCCTGTCGATCTTCCTCGCCTACCTGGTTCCGCCCTCGATCCTCTTCATCCCGCTTTCGGCGATCGTCTTCGAGCTCGGCCTGTTCGACACGCGCTGGGCGCTGATCCTCACGTATCCGACCTTCCTGATCCCGTTTTCCACCTGGCTGCTGATGGGCTACTTCCGCTCGATTCCCTACGAGCTCGAGGAGTGCGCCCTGATCGACGGGGCGAGCCGCTGGCAGATCCTCACCAAGATCGTCCTGCCGCTCGCGGTGCCGGGGCTGATCTCGGCCGGCATCTTCGCCTTCACGCTGTCGTGGAACGAATTCATCTACGCGCTTACCTTCGTCTCGTCGTCGGAAATCAAGACGCTGCCGGTCGGCGTCGTCACCGAGCTCGTGCAGGGCGACGTCTACCAGTGGGGTCCGCTC
>DATMGW010000208.1:0-6758 GCA_035555295.1 Caldimonas sp. | reverse complement strand
GCCCGACGTCTACCAGGGCGCGCCGACGGCGGCGACGCTGCTCGTCGGCGGCGCGCCCAAGCTGGCTGCCTTCGCGATCACGATCCGCCTCCTCGTCGAAGGCATGCTCGGGTTGGCCGTCGACTGGCAGCAGATGCTGGTGCTGCTCTCGGTCGCGTCGATGCTGCTCGGCAACCTGGCGGCGATGGCGCAGTCGAACATCAAGCGCATGCTCGCCTATTCGACGATCGCCCAGATCGGCTTCATGATGCTGGGCCTGTGCCCGGGCGTCGTCAGCGGCAACACAGTCTCGGCGAGCAACGCCTACAGCTCGGCGATGTTCTACATCATCACCGACGTGCTGACCTTCCTCGGCACCTTCGGCATGGTCATGCTGCTCTCGCGCACCGGGCACGAGGCCGAGCTGATCGACGACTTCAAGGGCCTGGCCAAGACGAGCCCGTGGTTCGCCGGCGTGATGGCCGTCTTCATGTTCTCGCTCGCCGGGGTGCCGCCGACGGTCGGCTTCTACGCCAAGCTCGCCGTCCTGCAGGCGCTCGTCTCGACCAACGTCGCCGGCTTCATCTGGCTCGCCGTCGTCGCTGTCGTCCTCTCGCTGCTCGGCGCGTTCTACTACCTGCGCGTCGTCAAGGTCATGTACTTCGATGATCCCGTCGGCGCCCACGCGGTCGAAGGCACCCGGGACGCCCGCTTGCTCGTCTCGCTCAACGGCGCCGCCGTGCTGATCCTCGGCATCCTGCCCGGCGGCCTGATGCAGATGTGCGCGCAGGCGATCGTGCAGATGTTCGCGACCTAAGGATGAGCGGCCCGGCGCCCGGCCGATCTCGCTCGTCGATGACCCTCGACCTCGGCGCCGATACCGCGCACCTGCGCGAATCCCTCGTCGAGGCGAAGACGGCCTGGCAGGGCGGCTTCCTCGACGTGCGGCGCGACCGGGTCAGGCTTCCTGACGGCAGCACGACCGAGCGCGAATACATCGTCCATCCCGGCGCCGTGATGATCGTTCCCATCCTCGACGACGGGCGGCTCGTCGTCGAGCGGCAGTGGCGTTACCCGATGGGCCGGGCGATGCTCGAATTCCCCGCCGGCAAGCTCGAGCCCGGCGAGCCGGCGCTCGAGTGCGCGGTGCGCGAGCTCGCCGAGGAGACGGGCTACCGCGCCGCCGAATGGGCGCACGCCGGCGTCCTGCACAACGCGATGGCGTACTCGACCGAAGGCATCGAGATCTGCTTCGCGCGCGGCCTCGTCGCCGGCGAACGTCGCCTCGCCGAGGGCGAGTTCCTCGACGTCTACGCTGCCGAGGCGAGCGAGCTCGATGCCGCGGCGCAGCACGGCGACCTGACCGATGCGAAGACCCTGATCGGCCTGCTCTGGCTGCACAACTGGCGCGCCGGGCGCTGGCCGCTCACCTGGGTGGCCGAGCCAAAAGCGGGCGCGGTGCCGATAATGCGGCCATGAAGGTCCTCAACCTGCGCTGCGCCGACGAGCACGCCTTCGAAGGCTGGTTCGCCTCGGAAGACGATTTCGTCGCGCAGTCGGCGAGCGGCGCGGTGGCCTGCCCGCTGTGCGGAAGCACGGCGATCGAACGGCTGCCGAGCGCTCCGCGCCTGCAGATCTCGCGTCACGCCGTTCCGCCCGCTTCGGGCCCGGCGCCGGCCCAGGCGGTCACCATGCAGTCGCAGTGGCTGCGCGCCGTGCGGCACGTCATGGCGACGACCGAAGACGTCGGCGAGCGCTTCGCCGAGGAGGCGCGCCGGATCCATTACGGCGAGGTCGAGGAGCGCGGCATCCGCGGCCGCGCTTCGCGCGAAGACGCCGATGCGCTGCGCGAGGAGGGCATCGAGGTGGTTTCGCTCCCGGTGCCCGACGCGCTGAAGGGCCCGATCCAGTAGCGTCGCGGCAGGGAGCCGTGGCCGGGCCACTCAATGCCGGACGCAGGCGTCGAGAAGCAGGTAGCGCGATTCGTCCAGAGCGCTGACGAGCGCGTCGCCGCGGCGGTCGAAGTCGAAGGCCTCACCCGGAGAAAGCACGATGTCGCGAAGGTCGCCGTCCTGGGTGATCCAGAGCGACCCGCTCAGGCACTCGACGCGGTGACCGAGCGCGTCTTGGACGCGACGGATCTTGCCCTGGCCGAGGGCGCGGCTGCCGAGTTGAAGGTCGTTGTTCATCATGATCTCCTGTAGCATGAAGTGCATGCATGAATCGAAGCCATCGATCTTTGCCTTTTCCGCTGGCCACGGAACGAAGTCTGCTCGGGAGCAAGGAGTCCCGCAAACGATATTCCAGAATGCGTCGCATGCGCCTGGTGCATGCGAACTTGCGCCATGATGCGACGTCGCGCCTTCGAGCTTCCGCCGCTCGAGCTGCTCGTCGCCTTCGAGGCGGCGGCCCGGCATCTCAGCTTCACGCGCGCCGCCGACGAGATCGCGCTGACCCAGTCGGCCGTGAGCCGGCAGATCCAGGCGCTCGAGGCCAGCCTCGGCGTCGCCCTGTTCCGCCGCCTGCACCGCTCGCTTGTCCTCACCGACGACGGCCGCGCCTTCCTCCAGGCGACGACGACGGCGCTCGCTGGCCTCGACGAAGCGACCCGCGCCCTGAAGCGCCG
This sequence comes from Caldimonas sp., assembly GCA_035555295.1. Lineage (GTDB taxonomy): Bacteria > Pseudomonadota > Gammaproteobacteria > Burkholderiales > Burkholderiaceae_C > Schlegelella_A. The sequence goes on along the minus strand of DATMGW010000208.1, from coordinate 4,153 downwards.
CGACGAGGTGAAGACGGTCGTCGTCACGACGACGGCGGGCTTCGCCGGCCTCTGGCTGATTCCCCGCCTGGCGAGCTTCGTCGCCGCCAATCCCGGCGTCGACGTCCGCATCTCCACGGGGACCGCGATCGCCAACCTGGAGCGCGACGGCGTCGACGTCGCCGTCCGCTATCAATCGGTGGATGCGCAGCCGGCGTCGGGCGTTGTCCTGTTCGGCGAGACCGTCTACCCGGTGTGCAACCCGAGGCTGCGGCGCGACGCCGGCGCCAGGCTCAAGGTGCCTGCCGACCTGGCGCGCCAGACGCTGCTGCGGATGGAGCCCGATCGCCGCGACCCGCTGATGGACTGGGGGCTCTGGCTGCACGCGATGCACCTGGCCGAGTTGCGGCCGGCCGGGGTCATGCACTTCTCGTCGTACGACCAGCTGATCCAGGCGGCGGTCGCTGGGCAGGGCATAGCTCTCGGCCGGATGCCGCTCATCGAGCATCTGCTGAAGACGCGAAAGCTGGTCGCCCTGTTTCCCGGCGAGGTCGCCTCGCCGCGCGGCTACAGCATCATCGTGTCGACGCTGTCGGCGCGCAAGCCCGAGGTGATCGCCTTCACGGCGTGGCTGAAGGCGACAGCACGCGACCCGGATTCAGCACGCCCGCCGGGTCGAGCGCGCGCTTGATCGACCGCATCATCGCCAGCGCCACCGGCGACTTGCGCGCTTCCATTTCGCCGAGCTTGACGCTGCCGACACCGTGCTCGGCCGAGAACGAGCCGCCGCGCGCCATCACCGCGCCGTAGACGAGGGCGTTGATCGCGCTCTCGTGGCGGTGCAGGAACTCGTCCGCGTCGCCGCCTTCGGGTCCCTGCACGTTGTAGTGCAGGTTGCCGTCGCCGAGATGGCCGAAGTCGACGAGGCGAGCGCCCGGGAAGGCGCGCAGCAGTGCCGCATCGGTAGCGGTGACGAATTCGGGAATGGCCGAGACGGGCAGGGCGATGTCGTGCTTGACGTTCGCTCCTTCGGCGACCTGGGCGAGCGGGATCGATTCGCGCAGGTGCCACATCGCGTTCGCCTGCTCGTTGCTCGAGGCGACCGCCGTGTCGCCGACGAGGCCGGGCTCGAGCGCGGCGCCGAGCAGCGCTTCGAGCGCCGCCGCGCCGTGCGCCTCGCCCTCGAAATCGGAGTGCTCGATGAGCACCGCCCACGGTGCCGGCGGGAGCGCCTGGCGCAGCGCCGCGAAGTGCTTGCGGACGAGGCCGAGCGACAACGCGTTCATGACCTCGAAGCCGCTCAGGCCCGGGCCGAGCGTGACCTGGGCCATTGCCAGCAGCGCGACGGCGTCGGCCAGCGTCGCCAGGCCCGCCATCGCCGTGAGCATCGCGGCGGGGCGCGGATGCAGCTTCAGCGTCGCCGCCGTGATGATCCCGAGCGTTCCCTCGCTGCCGATCATGAGGTCGCGCAGGTCGTAGCCGGTGTTGTCCTTGCGCAGTCCGGAAAGACCCTCCCAGACCTCGCCGGCAGCCGTCACGACCTCGATGCCGAGGCACAGATCGCGGGCGTTGCCGTAGCGCAGCACCTGCGTTCCGCCGGCGTTGGTCGCGAGGTTGCCGCCGATCGTGCAGCTGCCTTCGGCGGCGAGGCTCAGCGCGTACATCAACCCGGCGCCGGCCGCCGCCTCCTGGACGCGTTGCAGCACGCAGCCGGCTTCCACCGTCATCGTCAGGTTGGCGGTGTCCAGACCGCGGATCCGGTCGAGCCGGGTCAGGCTGAGGACGATCTGCCGGCCGCTCGCGTCGGGGACCGACCCGCCGACCAGGCCGGTGTTGCCTCCTTGCGCGACGATGCTCGTTCCAGCCTCGGCGCACAGCCGCACGACTGCCGCGACCTCCGCCGTCGAACCCGGCCGCACGACGGCGAGGGCGCGGCCGGCGCGACGCTTGCGCCAGTCGATCTGCCACGCCGAAAGGTCGCCTTCGCTCAACACGTGCGCCGCGCCGACGGCGTCGCGCAGGCGCGCGAGGAGCCGGCTCACGAGGGCTTGGCCGCGCCGCGCAGGCGCGCGCGAACGTGCCCGGCGCAGGCGGCGAAGGCGACGAGCGAGAGCACGATCTCGAAGCTCGCCAGCCACGCCCCGGTGCCGCGATCGGTCGTCGCGCGGACCAGCCCCTCGCCGGTGTAGAGCCAGACAACGAGGCTCATCCAGCGATAGGTGTAGAGGCGCATCCGCCACAGGCCGCCGAGCGCCAGCAGCAGCGGCAACACCTTCACGGCAAGCGTGCCGCTGCCGGTCGGCGCGAGCCAGAGCTCCCAGGCCACGCCGAGAACGACGAGCGCGAGCGTCGCGGCGAACGCCGTGTCGCGCGTCCACGCGATCGGGGCGGCAAGCGCGGTGCGAGTCGGCATCGTCCTTATCATGCCAGCAATGACCCTGAGCCTTCGCTCCCTGATCGAGCCGCCGCTCGCTTCCGGGGCGCTCCTGAAACGCCTGCAGGGCTGGCCCTGGCTGGGCACCGTGCTGACCCTCGCACGCCGCTTTCGCGAAGACCACCTCGCCCTCACCGCGAGCAGCCTCACCTTCACGTCGGTCATCTCGCTGGTGCCGCTGGCGACGGTGATGCTCGCGTTGTTTTCCGCGTTTCCGATGTTCGCGACGCTGCAGGACACGTTGCAGCGCTACTTCGTCGCGGCGCTCGTTCCCGACACGATCGCCAGGCCCGTCCTCGGCGCGATCACGCAGTTCGCGAGTCGCGCCAGCCGGCTCGGCAGCGTCGGCCTCGTCGCCCTGCTGATCAGCGCGATCGCGCTGATGCTGACGATCGATCGTGCCCTGAACGCGATCTGGCGCGTGCGCAAGCCCCGGCCGATCGGGCAGCGCGTGCTCGTCTACTGGTCGGCGATCACGCTCGGGCCGCTCTTTCTCGCCGTCAGCATCACGGCGACCTCGTACGCCGTCAGCGCCTCGCGCGGCGTCCTGGGGCCGATGCCGACGGGCTTCGGCCTGCTCCTGGGCCTGCTCGAGTTCGTCGTTGTCGCCCTCGGCGTCGCCTCGCTCTTCCATTACGTCCCGAACACGCACGTGCGTTGGCGCCACGCGTTGATGGGCGGCGTCTTCGTCGCGATCGGATTCGCCGGCGCGAAACGCCTGCTCGCGCTCTATTTCGGCACGGTGCCGACCTATTCGATGATCTACGGGGCGTTCGCCGCGGTCCCGATCTTCCTGATCTGGATCTACCTGAGCTGGATCATCGTCCTGCTCGGCGCGGTGATCGCGGCGTACGCGCCGGTGGCAGGCACGCAGGTGTCGCGCTGGCCCGCGGCGCCCGGCTCGCGCTTTCACCTCGCGCTGGCGATCCTGCGCGCCCTGCGCAGGGCGAAGGACGAGGGCCGGCACGGCCTGAGCGGCAGCGAGCTGTCCGCGGCACTCGGCACCGACCCCCTGCAGATCGAACCCCTGCTCGAGATGCTGATCGCGATCGACTGGGTCGGCCGGCTCGACGAAAGCGGCAACCCGCGCAACGTCCTGCTGTGCGACCTGGCGGCGACGCTTGCCGAGCCGATGTTCGCCGCCCTGCTCCTCGAACCGGCGCCCGACCTCGGCTCGTTCTGGAAGGAAGCGCGCTTCGACGAGCTGCGTCTGCTCGACGTCCTGCGTGAGTGAGGGCCGCGATCGCGGCCGTCGGCGGCAAGGGCTCCGGGCTCAGTCGCTCAACCGGTGCCGCAGGGCGCGCGTCGACGCGCTGCGAAAGGTGATCGAGTAGCGCAGCGCCGGGGTCGGCGCGATGCTGTGCTGCCAGCCCCAGCGCGCCTCGGCGCGCAGCATGTAGGCCGAGCGCGGCGCCAGCTCGAGCGAGACGACGTCAGCCTTCTTCGGCGCGACCGGCGGATAGCGGCGAAAGCGCGTGCGCGTCGCCCCGGCGAGCGAGACGCCGACGACGGTCTCGAAATCCGGAACGTCGCGATGCCAGCCGAGCGGAACGCCGGGCCGGCATTCGGCGACCATCGAGAAAATCGGGAAGCGACGGCGCGGCGACACGCTCGTTGCTGTCGAAGTCGTAGCTGCTGCCGAAGGCCGCGACGCGACGCCGCGCCGTGTAGCCCTTGTAGATCGCCTCGCGCAGCTCGAGCCGGCTGATCGCGTCGAGCAGCGCAGCTTCTTCGCCGGCG
>DATMGW010000207.1:0-6804 GCA_035555295.1 Caldimonas sp. | reverse complement strand
CAGCAGCGTGCCCTTGACGCTCATCTCCTTCAGGCGATGCACGCCGGTCGTCGTCTCCTCGGTGACGCCGATGATCTCGGCCGCCTTCCTCGAGTACCAGGTCGGATCGTCGGCGAGGCGGGCCTTGATGCTCGCGTAGAGGCACGTCTCCTCCTCGCTCGTCGGCTTCGCGATCGCGGAAGGATCCTGCTCGGCGCGCTTGCCCAGGTGCATCAGCAGCGTCGCGTCGCCGCCGTCGTCGAGGATCATGTTCGGGCCTTCGCCTTGCGTCCCCTTGGCGCCGAATTCGAAGATGCGGTGCGTGAAGTCCCAGTAGTCGGCGAGGCTCTCGCCCTTGTAGGCGAACACCGGCGTGCCTTGCGCGGCGAGCGCGGCGGCGGCGTGGTCCTGCGTCGAGAAGATGTTGCACGAAGCCCAGCGCACGTCGGCGCCGAGCGCCTGCAGCGTCTCGACCAGAACGGCGGTCTGGATCGTCATGTGCAGGCTGCCGGCGATGCGCGCGCCCTTGAGCGGCTGGGCCTTCGCGAACTCCTCGCGGATCGCCATCAGGCCGGGCATCTCGGTCTCGGCGATCCGGATCTCTCTCTTGCCCCAATCGGCGAGCTTGATGTCGGCGATGGCGTGGGGCGCGGTGGGGTGCGGCTTCAGGACGGCATTCATGGCGTGGCTCCAGTCTCGAATGAGGAACCCGTACGCTGCGCCGAAGGGAGGGAGAACTCACCCACGAGGTCAGATCGTGCGGGTGAGCGCGGTTGCAACAGGCACCATTCCAAGCCTGGGGCGCAGCCATTTCGGCCGCGCCTTGCAACGCTCCTCGGAAGGAGGCGCCATTCTATCGCCGGCGCCGCCACCTTGCTCCGGGGTTGCCTATCATCGTCGGGTGATTCCGTCTTCCGTCGAGGAGTGGGCGCGTTGCGATCCGCGCCGCCTGCGCGAGGTCCGCGGGGTCTTCACCGACATCGACGACACGCTCAGCACCGACGGCGTCATTCCCATGGGCGTCGTCGCGGCGCTGGCGGCGTTGCGCGCCGTCGCTGTTCCCGTCATCGCCGTCACCGGGCGGCCGCTCGGCTGGAGCCGCGAGATCGCCGAAACGACGCCGCTTTCGGCCATCGCCGCCGAGGACGGCGCCGTCGCCCTGATCCCCGACGCCGACGCTGTCGGTGGCGTGCGCGTCGAATACGCCGACAGCGAGGCCGTGCGCGCCGTATACGCGCCGCGCCTGCGCGCCGCAGAGGCACGGATCGTTCGCGAGGTCCCCGGCGCAATGGTGTCGCGCGACAGCGTCGGACGCGTCACCGACATCGCCATCGACCATTCCGAGTTCAGCTATCTCGACACGGCGCAGATCGAGCGGGTCGTCGCGTTGATGCGCGAAGAAGGACTGCACGCGACGGTGAGCTCGATCCACATCAATGGCTGGTTCGGCGCGCACAGCAAGCTGAGCGGCGCGACGTGGCTGCTGCGTCGCCTGTTCGGCCGCGACCTCGATGCCGAGCGGGCCGAGTGGCTCTACGTCGGCGATTCGAGCAACGACGAGCTGATGTTCGCGAGCTTCCCGCTCTCGGTCGGCGTCGCCAATCTCGTTGCCTTTGCCGACCGGCTGAAGCAGTGGCCGGCGTACATCACGAAGCTCGAGCGCGGGCGCGGCTTCGTCGAGGTCGCCGAGGCCTTGCTCGCGGCGCGCGGCCGATGACGACGCGGCGCCCGCTGCCCACGCTCGCCGTCGCTGCCGCGCTCGCGCTGGGGCCGGCGGTGTCGCTCGGCCTGGCCCGCTTCTCCTACGCCTTGCTGCTGCCGCCGATGCGCGCCGACCTCGGCTGGAGCTACCTCGTCGCCGGGGCGATGAACACCGTCAACGCCGCCGGCTATCTCGCCAGCGCCCTCCTCGCGCCGGCGGCGTTGCGCCGTTTCGGGGCGCGCGCGGTCTTTCTCGGCGGCGGCGCGGCGACTGTTGTCGCCCTCCTCGGGCACGGCATCGTGCTCGGCGAAGGCGCGCTCTTCGTCCTGCGCTTTTGCACCGGCATCGGCAGCGCCGCGACCTTCATATCCGGCGGTCTGCTGGCGGCGCGCCTGGTCGTCGCGCCGACCACGGATTCGCGCCGGCGCGGGGCCCATGCCGGGCTGGTTCTCGGCATCTACTACGGCGGCACCGGGCTCGGCATCGTCGCTTCGGCGCTGCTCGTTCCCGAGCTCGCCGGTCGCGCTGTCGCGCACGCCTGGCAGGGCGCGTGGATCGGACTGGCCGGGCTCGCGCTCGTCGCCACGACGATCGCTGCGGCGGCGACGCGAGCGCTGCGCGAGCCGCGTTCGACGTCCGCCGCTGCAGGCGCGAATCCGCAGCGATTCGCGTGGCGGTCCTTCGCTCCGGCGCTCGTCGCGTATCTGCTCTTCGGCCTTGGCTACATCGGCTACATGACCTTCGTCGTCACGCTGCTGCGCGAACAGCAACTCGCGGGTGAGCTCGTCACCGCCTTCTTCGCCGTGCTCGGCCTGGCGGTGGTCGCTTCGTCCTGGATCTGGGCCGGCGTGCTGCAACGCGCGCGAGGCGGCGGCGCGCTCGCCGGGCTCAACGCGCTTCTCGCGCTGGCGACGCTGCTGCCGGTGCTGAGCACGCAGCCGCTTGCGGTGTTCGCGTCGGGCCTGCTCTTCGGCGGCGTCTTCCTTTCACTGGTCGCAGCGACGACCTCGCTGGTCCGCCACAACCTCGCGCAGGCTGCGTGGCCGGGCGGGATCGCCGCATTCACGATCGTCTTCGCCGCCGGGCAGATCGTCGGCCCGAGCGGGGTCGGCTTCATCGCCGACCGCTTCGGCGGCCTGCGCGCCGGCCTCGCGTGCTCGGCGGCGGTGCTGGCGCTCGCGGCGCTCGTGGCGTGGCGGCAGAAGCCGCTGCCCGCTCGGCCGGCCTGAACCCTCGGCGCGTCGGCCGGCGCACTCAAAGACCGAGAAACTCCAACAGGCGTACTCGCTCTTCGTCGAGTCCTTTGCGAAACGCGGGATCGCGAACGCGCTCGCCGGCGTAGCCGGTGACGACGCGCAATCGCCCGTCGCGCACGCTTGCGTTGCTCCAGCCGACGACGCGCTCGCGCCAGAGCAGCGGCAGCGCGTAGTAGCCGAGCTTGCGCTTGTCGGGCGGCGTGTACGCCTCGAAGCGATAGGTCCAGCCCCACAGGAGCTCGAAGCGGCGCCGGTCCCAGACGATCGGGTCGAACGGAGCAAGCAGGCGCACGCGCTCGTCGAGCGCATGGCGCGTCGAGCGTGGGTTCTCGCCGACGGGCCAGTACCAGGCGACGCCGTCGATGCGCGTGCTCGCCAGGCGTTCGCGCGCGGTTGCCAGCGCCGCGCGCGTCTCGGCGGCGAGGTGCGGTGCGCCGTAATCGAGCAGTCGGGTGAGATAGACGAGGCTCGAGGCGGGCAGCGGCGCGTACTTGGCGACGACGAGCTCGAGCAGGGCGGTCGCCCGCGCTGCGCGCGCCTCGGAGCTCGGATCGGCCGGCGCATGCTCGACGGCTTCGTAGATGCGCGTTCCGTTCTCGCGCCGGGCGATGCGCAGCATGCCGCGGTAGTGCATGGCGTCGAGCAGATGCGTCGTCGCGTTGCCCGATCCGCCCCAGGCGTTCGTTCTGCGGCCGTGCGCGAAGTGTTCGTCGACGAGACGCGGATGCGTCGCTCCGCGCTCGCGGATGAAGGCGAGCACGTCGGCGGCTCGCTTTTTCGTCGCCGCGTCCCAGGCACGCGAAGGCGTTCGCGGGTGCATCAGCGCGAGGTGGCGGCGCGGCAGGAAGCCGTAGTTGACGAGGCAGTCTTCCTCGACCGCGAGGCGCGCGTAGCGGCGCTCGAGGTCGCCGGCGAGATAGCCGACGACGCGATGGCGCAGGGTCAGGTCCTGGGCCCGTGCCGGGGCGCGGATCGGATCGGCCTGGACGAAGCCGAGCCTGTCGATGGCACGGCCCAGCGTCGTCGGCGGGAACAAGGTGCGCGCGACCGCGTAGCGGCGCAGGTCGTCGAGGGTCGGCGGCTTCGTCATGCGCCGATGATGCCGCGACGCAGGCGGCGCGCCGTCACGAGCGCCGGATTAGGGGCGAAAGCCCGGTATCAGCCGGCCGAGGACGAGATGCTCGTCTTCGGGTGCGACGAAGTGCGAGACCTTGGCCGTGCTCCAGCTGAAGCCCGCGACCTGCCCCTGCGCGCCGGCGTAGAGGCGAAACACGCCGCGCCCGAGCCCGTCGTGATCGCGGCCGCCTTCGCCGCGCTTGTGCCGCGTGTCGGTCGGCCCGTGACCCGACTCGGAGCTGTCGATCACCGGCACCGACCACTGCTGGGTGTTGTCGACATACGGCGGCGTCGGGCTCATGCGCCGCGGCGCTTCGATGACCAGCATGATGTGGCCGGTGTTGTCGTGCCTCGTCAAGTACTTGAGCGCGATCAGGTCGCCGGGTCGAAGCTCGGAGACCGAGCGAAGCTGGGTGAAGCCGCGCCCTTCGACGATCGCGTCGTGATAGCGGTCGGCGGTCGGCCTCGCCTTGCCGAACCAGCGCTTGAAGTCGTCGGCGGTGAGGCCGTCGTCGTGCATCAGCAGGTGGTCGATGAAGCCCGAGCAATCGGTGTGCGACGCGACCGTTCCGGTCCAGGTGATGCTGCCGCGTCCGTGCGCGTAGTCGGTGTTGGCAAGGTCGAGTTGCTCGACCAGGCGCTCGGCCGTGGCGACGTGCGGATCGGGGCGCGCCTCCTGCGCCGATACGGCGCAAGCGGTTGCGAACAGCAGCACGGCACTCCATGCCGCCGCGGGAGAGTGCAAACGCATCGGTCTCCTCCCGAGGCGGGCGTTGTGACGCCTACAGTCCAGCGGCTGCTCGCAGCGCCTGGGCCTTGTCAGTCTGCTCCCAGGTGAACTCCGGCTCGTCTCGCCCGAAGTGTCCGTACGCCGCGGTCTTCTGGTAGATCGGACGCAGCAGATCGAGCATCTGGACGATGCCCTTCGGTCGCAGGTCGAAAAACTCGTGGACCAGGGCGGCGATCCGGTCGTCAGAAATCTTGCCCGTGCCCTCGGTGTAGACCGTCACGTTCATCGGCTTGGCGACGCCGATGGCGTACGCGACCTGGATCTGGCATTGCCGCGCGATTCCGGCGGCGACGATGTTCTTGGCGACGTAGCGGGCCGCGTAGGCGGCCGATCGGTCGACCTTCGACGGGTCCTTGCCCGAGAACGCGCCGCCGCCGTGCGGGCACGCGCCGCCGTAGGTATCGACGATGATCTTGCGCCCCGTCAGGCCGCAGTCGCCCTGCGGGCCACCGATGACGAAGCGCCCGGTCGGGTTGACGAGATAGCGCGTCTCCTTCAGCCACTCCTTGGGCAGCACCGGCTTGATGATCTCCTCGATCACGGCTTCGATGAACGAGGCCTTCATCTTCGTGTGCGTTTCGCTCTGGCTCGGGTCGTGCTGGGTCGACAGGACGACGGTGTCGATCGAGTGCGGCTTGCCGTCGACGTAGCGCATCGTCACCTGGCTCTTCGCGTCGGGGCGCAGGTAGGGCATCCGGCCGTCCCTGCGCAACTGCGCCTGGCGCTCGACGAGGCGGTGCGCGAAGTAGATCGGCGCCGGCATCAGCTCCGGCGTCTCGTCGCAGGCGTAGCCGAACATCAGCCCCTGGTCGCCGGCGCCGGTGTTGAGATGGTCGTCGCTGGCGTGGTCGACGCCTTGCGCGATGTCGTTGCTCTGCTTGTCGTAGGCGACCAGGACGGCGCACCCCTTGTAGTCGATGCCGTACTCGGTGTTGTCGTAGCCGATGCGCTTGAGCGTGTCGCGCGCGACCTGGATGTAGTCGACGTGCGTGTTCGTCGTGATTTCGCCGGCGAGAACGACCAGGCCTGTGTTGCACAACGTCTCGGCGGCGACGCGCGAGCGCGGATCGCCGGCCAGGACGGCGTCGAGGATCGCGTCGGAGATCTGGTCGGCGACCTTGTCCGGGTGGCCCTCGGAGACCGATTCGGAAGTGAAGAGGAAATCGTTCGACACGCTGCTGCTCCAGTGCTGTAAGGGCCGGCCCGCAAACTTGCGTTGCCGGTCTCGCCTTCTGGACGAGCGGCGAACGCTTTAGCGGAATTCCTTTTTTCGTCGCCCCGCAAGTAGTTCAATAACTCGGCGACCGCGCGATTATAGAAAATCGACGATCGATACTTTGGCGGAGGGTTCTTGGGCGTTCGCCTGCTCCTCGCATTCCTGTGGATCTTCCAGCGGTTGCCGCTCGCGCTGCAGGCACGCGTCGGCAACGCGATCGGCCGTCTCGGTTTCCATCTCGTCGCTTCGCGGCGCCGCGTCGCGCTGCGCAACCTCGAGCTGTGCTTTCCGGAGGTGTCGAGCGCCGAGCGCGAGCGCCTCGCGAAGGAGCACTTCCGCTGGCTCGGCCGCAGCCTCCTCGAACGCGGCCTGCTCTGGTACGCCTCGCCCGAGCGGCTGCGCACGATCATCCACGTCGAAGGCGACGTGCACCTGGCCGAGCGCAGCGAGCGTCCGGTCATGTGGTTGACGCCCCATTTCATGGGGCTCGATTTCGCCGGCGCATCGATCCTTCTCTTCCAGAAGCGAAAGGGCATCGGGATCTATCAGGAGCAGAGCAACAAGATGATGGACCGGGCGCTGCGGCGGGGGCGGCTGCGCTTCGGCAACGCCGAGATCTTCTCGCGTGACGAGGCCGGCCGGGCGCTCTTTCGCGCGATCCGGCGCGGCGACGGCTTCTTCAACCTGCCCGACATGGACTTCGGCACCCGCGACGCCGCCTTCGTGCCGTTCTTCGGCGTGCCGG
>DATMGW010000206.1:0-11102 GCA_035555295.1 Caldimonas sp. | reverse complement strand
CGCAGCGGTATCGCGAAGCATCGACTCGATCATGCCGTGCCTCCGGCCGCCTGCACGGCGGTGATCGCGCGCAGGATCGCTTCGCTCGTCGCCGGCGCCGCAAGCGGCGGATCGACGCGGTGGCCGCCCGCCGCGGACACGGCGTCGCGGATCGCGAAAAACACGGAGAAGGGCAGGAGCAGCGGCGGCTCGCCGGTCGCCTTGCTGCGATGGATCGTGTCGGCCACGTTGTCGCTGCCGAGGCCGTCCTTCCAGAGGCGCACGTCAAAGACCGGCGGGCAATCGTTGGCGGTCGGGATCTTGTAGGTGCTCGGCGCGTGCGTGAGGAGCAGGCCGGCCTTGCTCGTGCCGTCGTTCGGGTGCCAGACCAGCTCTTCCATCGTCAGCCAGCCCATGCCCTGGATGAAGCCGCCTTCGACCTGGCCGATGTCGATGGCCGGATTCAGCGAGCGGCCGGCATCGTGCAGCACGTGCGCGGCGAGCAGCTTCCATTCGCCGGTTAGCGTGTCGACCACGACCTCGCTCACCGCCGCGCCGTAGGCGAAGTAGAAGAACGGCCGGCCCTGCATCGTGTCCTTGTTCCACGACAGTCCGGGGGTCGCGTAGAAGCCGTCCGACCAGAGCTGGACGCGCGCCATGTACGCTTCGACGACGAGCTCGCGGAACGTCAATGTCCGCCTGCTGCCGATCTCGACCGAGCCGTTGGCGAAGCGGACCGCGTCGGCGTCGACCGCGTAGCGCTCGGCGGCGAAGGCGACGAGGCGATCCTTGATTTGCTGCGCCGCGTCCTGTGCCGCCTTGCCGTTCAGGTCGCTGCCGGTCGAGGCCGCCGTCGCCGAGGTGTTGGCGACCTTCTGCGTATCGGTCGCGGTGACGCGAACCGCGGCGAAGTCGATTCCCAGCTCGTGCGCGACGACCTGCGCCACCTTCGTGTTGAGCCCCTGGCCCATCTCCGTTCCGCCGTGGTTGACGAGGACCGAGCCGTCGCCGTAGACGTGCACCAGGGCGCCTGCCTGGTTCAGATGGACGAGGTTGAACGAGATGCCGAACTTGACGGGTGTGAGGGCGAGGCCGCGCTTGAGCACCTCGCTCTTCGCATTGAACGCGGCGATCTCGGCGCGGCGCTCGCGATAGCGGCTCGACGCCTCGAGCTCGGCGACGAGCTCGGCGATGATGTTGTCGTCGACGCGCTGGCCGTACGGCGTGACGTTGTTCTGCGTCGTGCCGTAGAAGTTGGCGCGGCGAACGTCGAGCGCGTCGATGCCGAGCTTTCTTGCGATCGTGTCGATGATGTTCTCGATCGCGATCGCGCCCTGCGGGCCGCCGAAGCCGCGAAAAGCGGTGTTGCTCTGCGTGTTGGTCCGTCCCGAGTAGCCGTGGATCGCGACGTCGGGCAGCCAGTAGGCGTTGTCGAAGTGGCAGATCGCGCGAGTCATCACCGGGCCGGACAGATCGGCGGAAAAGCCGGCGCGCGAGACCATCGTCAGCTCGGCGCCGAGGATTCGTCCGGCATCGTCGTAACCGACTTCGTATTCGTAGTGGAAGCAATGGCGCCGGCCGGTGATCATGAAGTCGTCGTCGCGGTCGACGCGCAGCTTGACCGGGCGGCCGAGCTTCTTCGCCGCGACGGCGGCGACGCAGGCGAACAGCGCCGACTGCGATTCCTTGCCGCCGAATCCGCCGCCCATCCGCCGGCACTCGACCTGGACGTGGTGCGAGCGCAGGCCCAGGCAATGGGCGACGACGTGCTGCATCTCGCTCGGGTGCTGCGTCGAGCAGTGGACGAGCATCCCGCGGTCTTCGCGCGGAATCGCGTACGAGATCTGCCCTTCCAGGTAGAACTGCTCCTGGCCGCCGACCTCGAGCGTGTCGACGAGGCGATGCGGCGCGGCGTCGATGGCGGCGCGCGCGTCGCCGCGCACCAGATGCATCGGCGGCAGCACGTAGCTCTGCGCGGCGTGCGCTTCGACCGGAGTGAGCAGCGCCGGCAAAGGATCGATGCGCAGCGCCGCTTTCGCGCCGGCCGCGGCGAGCCGCGCTGCGTTGCGCGTCTCGGCGATCACCGCAAAGACCGGCTGGCCGAGGTAGTGGACGACGCCGTCCGCGAGGATCGGGTCGTCGTGCAGGACCGGTCCGCAGTCGTTCGGGCCGGGAATGTCGCTCGCCGTCAGCACGGCGACGACGCCGGGCATCGCCGCAATGCACGCCAGGTCGAACGCGACGAGGCGGCCGTGCGCGACCGGCGAAAGGCCGAGCGCGGCGTGCAGCGTTCCCGCCAGCTCGGGCAGGTCGTCGATGTAGGGGGCGCTGCCCGCGACGTGCAGATGCGCCGACTCGTGCGGCGGCGAGACTCCGATGCGCGCGCCGGAGTGTGCCGCTGCCTCGCCGTCGACGCGCGCCTCGAGCCAGGCCGGATCGGCAGCGCGGTTCATGACGGGGCCGCCGTTGCGGCTGAAGGCGGAACGACGTGCGGCAGCGAGCTCCACACGCTCGTCTCGTGCTCGGAGAGGCGGGCCTCGGGACGCGTCTCGAGCCACAAGCGCCGCAGCAGGTTCTGCGCCACCTGCATGCGGTAGGCGGCGCCCGCGCGCATGTCGCTGAGCGGCGTGAAGTCGGCGGCGAGCGCGCGCTGTGCCGCGAGCAGCGTCGTCTCGTCCCAGGGCTTGCCGACGACGGCGCGCTCGGCCGCGTCGGCGCGCTGCACCGTCGCCGCCATGCCGCCGAACGCGAAGCGCGCCGACGCGACGACCCCGGCGTCGACCTCGACGGCGAGGCCGGCGCACACGGCCGAGATGTCGCAGTCGAAGCGCTTCGAGATCTTGTAGGCGCGCAACTGCGTCCGGTGCTCGAGCGGGACCTCGATCGCCTGCACGAATTCGCCGGCCTCGAGGCGGTTCTGCATGTAGCCGGTGTAGAAGACGTGGAGCGGGACGCGGCGGACGCGCTCGCCGCGGCGCAGGACCAGGCTCGCGCCGAGCGCCATCAGGACCGGCGCCGAATCGCCGATCGGCGAGCCGTTGGCGACGTTTCCGCCCATCGTCCCGCTGTGCCGCAGCGGCACGCCGGCAAAGCGCAGCCAGACGTCGGTGAGCGCCGGCCAGCGCGCGACGAGGGCGCGCCAGCCGTCTTCGAGCGACGCTGCCGCGCCGATAGTCAACTGGCCGTCGCACGCCTCGATCCGCTTCAGCTCCGCGACGCCGCCGATGTAGAGCAGCTCGGGCAGGGCGCGGTACATCTTGTTGACCCACAGGCCGATGTCGGTCGCCCCGGCGAGCAGGCGCGCCTGCGGGCGAGCCAGGCGCTCGGCGGCGAACGCCTCGAGCGTGCGCGGCGCGATGAACTCGCCGCCGCCGGCCGGCGCGTAGCGGAAGGTGTCGGCCGAAGCGATCGCCTCGAGCGCCGCGACGACGGGCGCGGTGGCCAGCGCGGCTGCGGGCAGCTCGAACATGCGCTCTCCGGCGTCAAGGATCGGCCGGTAGCCGGTGCAGCGGCAAAGGTTGCCGGACAGCTCGTCGGCGAGTTGCTGGCGCGTCGGCCGCGTGCCGCGCGCGCTGTGGTGCTGGTAGGTGACCCACAGCGACATGACGAAGCCCGGCGTGCAGAAGCCGCACTGCGAGGCGTGGCAATCGACCATCGCCCGCTGCACGGGATGCAGCGCGTCGTCGTCGTGCAGGGCGCCGCCGGCGCGTCCCAGGTCTTCGACGGTGACGAGCGCCTTGCCGTCGAGCGCGGGCAGGAACTGGATGCAGGCGTTGGTAGTCGTCAGGCGCAGGCCGCCGACGATTTCCGGCGCATCCGTCGCGGAGGCGTCGGCCAGCTCGCCGACGACGACCGTGCAGGCGCCGCAATCGCCCTCGTTGCAGCCCTCCTTGCTGCCGGTGCAGCGCGCCTCCTCGCGCAGCCATTCGAGGACCGTGCGCGTCGGCGCGGCGTTGCCGACCTCGACGACGGCACCCCGGTGGAAGAAGCGGATCGGACGGCTGGCCATGACGCTGCGATGGTATACAGCGATTCGCATGCCACACCCAGAATCGGCGCCGGCCGCGCCACGCTCCGCCGCGCGCCTCGCCGTGCGTGGCGACCTGCTCGATTTCTCCGCCGAACCGGCGTGGGGCGAAACCGAGTCCGCGGCGGTGCGCTTTCGCCCCAATCACTGGCTGCTCGTCGAAGGCGGCCGGATCGCCGGCGTGCAGGCCGAAGCGCCCGGCGAGGGCTGGGAGCGCCACGACTACGCGGGCCGCCTCGTCCTCCCGGGATTCATCGATACGCACGTGCACAGTCCGCAGGTCGACGTCATCGCCAGCTACGGCAGCGAGCTGCTCGACTGGCTGACGACGCACACCTTCCCGGCCGAAGCGCGGCACGCCGACGCCACCCACGCCGAGACCGCCGCGGCGCATTTTCTCGACGCGCTGCTCGCCCATGGAACGACGGCGGCGGTCGCGTTCCCGACGGTGCACAAGGAATCCGTCGACGCGCTCTTTGCCGCCGCCGAGGCGCGCGGCATGCGCCTCATCGCCGGCAAGGTGCTGATGGATCGCAACGCGCCCGAGAACCTGCGCGACGACGTCGCCGGCGCGGCGCGCGACATGACGGCGCTGATCGAGCGCTGGCACGGGCGCGGCCGCCTCGCCTACGCCGTGACGGTGCGTTTCGCGGCGACGAGCTCGCCCGAGCAGCTGGCTCTCGCCGGGCGTTTCTGCGCCGCCGACGCCAGCCTCTACATGCAGACGCACGTCGCCGAGAACCGCGCCGAGGTGCGCTGGGTGCACGAGCTCTTTCCCGAAGCGCGCAGCTATCTCGACGTCTACGCCGCCGCCGGCCTGCTGCACGCGAAGAGCGTCTTCGCGCACGGCATCTGGCTCGACGACGCCGACCGCGCCGCGCTCGCCGCCGCCGGGGCGCAGATCGCGCATTCGCCGTCGTCGAACCTGTTTCTCGGCAGCGGCCTGTTCGGCTGGCGCGCCGCCGAAGCGGCCGGGGTTCACGTCAGCCTGGCGAGCGACGTCGGCGGAGGTACGAGCCTGTCGATGCTGCGCAACATGGCGGACGCGTACAAGATCCAGGCGCTCGCCGGCGAGCGGCTGACGGCGTGGAAGGCGCTGCACGCGGCGACTCGCGGCGCCGCCGAGGGGCTCGGCCTCGGCGCCGAGATCGGCTCGCTCGAGGCCGGCCGCAGCGCCGACCTGTGCGTCTGGGACTGGGCGCACGGTCCGGTCGCGACGCGCCGCGCCGGCGTGGCGCGCAGCTTGCATGAGCGAGTCTTCGCCTGGATGACGCTCGGCGACGAGCGCAACCTGGCCTGTGCCTACGTCGCCGGGCGCAGGCACTACGATCGCAGCCTTGCCTAGGCCCTGTGGAACACGCCGGATGCTTCGCCTCGAGCTCGTCGACATCAGCAAGCAGTACCCCGCCGTGAAGGCGAACGACCGCGTCGGCCTGCGCGTCGAGCCGGGCGAGATCCACGCCGTGCTCGGCGAGAACGGCGCCGGCAAGTCGACCTTGATGAAGATCATCTACGGCGCGGTGCGGCCCGACGAAGGCGAGATCCGCTGGAACGGCCAGGCCGTGCAGATCGCCTCGCCCGCGGCGGCGCGCGCCCTCGGCATCAGCATGGTCTACCAGCACTTCAGCCTGTTCGACACGCTGACGGCGGCCGAGAACGTCTGGCTCGGCCTCGACAAGTCGCTCTCGCTCGCTGCGGTGACGGCGCGCATCACCCAGGTGGCGAGCGTCTACGGGCTCGAAGTGCATCCGCTGCGCCCGGTGCACACGCTGTCGGTCGGCGAGCGGCAGCGCGTCGAGATCGTCCGCGCCCTGATGACGAACCCGAAGCTCCTGATCCTCGACGAGCCGACCTCGGTGCTGACGCCGCAGGCGGTGCAGACGCTCTTCGTCACGCTGCGCAAGCTCGCCGACGAAGGCTGCTCGATCCTCTACATCTCGCACAAGCTCGACGAGATCCGCGCCCTGTGCCACCACTGCACCGTGCTGCGCGGCGGCCGGGTGACGGGCGAGGTCGACCCGACGAAGGAGACGAACGCGAGCCTGTCGCGCCTGATGATCGGTGCCGAGCCGCCGCAGCTGCAGCACCGCGAGACGCGAGCCGGCGGCGTCGTCCTCGAGGTGCGCGACCTGACGCTGGCCAAGGAAGACCCGTTCGGAACCTCGCTCGATGCCATCTCCTTCGACGTATGCGCCGGCGAGGTCGTCGGCATCGCCGGAGTCTCGGGCAACGGCCAGCAGGAGCTGATGCGCGCGCTCTCGGGTGAGGACGTGCGCGCGCCGAAAGGAACGATCCGCTTGTTCGATCGCGACATCGCACGCGAGCGGCCGAGCCGGCGCCGCCGCCAGGGCCTGCACTTCGTCCCCGAGGAGCGCCTCGGCCGCGGCGCGGTGCCGACGCTGTCGCTGGCGCAGAACACGCTGCTGACGCGCACCCGCGCGGTCGGCCGCTCCGGCTGGATCCGCATCGGCGACGTGACGGCGCTCGCCGACGCGCTGATCCGCCGCTTCAACGTCAAGGCCGGCGGTCCGGGCTCGGCGGCGAAGAGCCTGTCGGGCGGCAATTTGCAGAAGTTCATCGTCGGCCGCGAGATCGACGCCGACCCGAAGCTGCTCATCGTCTCGCAGCCGACCTGGGGCGTCGACGTCGGCGCGGCGGCGCAGATCCGCGGCGAATTGCTCGCCTTGCGCGACAACGGTTGCGCCGTCCTCGTCGTCAGCGAAGAGCTCGAGGAGCTGTTCGAGATCTGCGACCGGCTCGTCGTCATCGCCCAGGGTCGGGTCTCGCCGAGCGTGAAGACGGCCCAGGCGTCGATCGAGACGATCGGCGAGTGGATGAGCGGCCTCTGGCAGAAGAGCCCTCACCCCGGCCCTCTCCCGCAGGCGGGAGAGGGAGGAAGGCAGTCGCATGCTGCGGCTTGAGCCGCGCCCCGAGCCGTCGCGGGCGATGTCGATCGCCTCGCCGCTGATCGCCCTGGCGATCACGATCGTCATCGGCACCTTGCTGTTCGTGCTGCTCGGCAAGGACCCGCTGCGCGGCCTCGCCGTCTTCTTCGTCGAGCCGGTGAAGAGCGTCTACGCGCTGTCCGAGCTGGCGATGAAGGCGACGCCACTGCTGATCATCGCCCTCGGCCTGGCCGTGTGCTTCCGCTCGAACGTCTGGAACATCGGCGCCGAAGGCCAGTTCATCGTCGGCGCGATCGCCGCGAGCGGCATCGCGATGCTCGCCGGCAAGGACACGGGCAACTGGTACTTCCTGCCGGTGCTCGCCGGCGGCGTGCTCGGCGGAATGCTCTGGGCGGGGATCGTCGCGCTGCTGCGCGACCGCTTCAACGCCAACGAGATCCTGGTCAGCCTGATGCTCGTCTACGTCGCCGAGCAGCTCCTCAACTATTTCGTCTACGGTCCGTGGAAAGACCCGCACGGCTACAACTTTCCCCAGACGATCACCTTCCTGAAGTCGACGCAGGTACCGCGCCTGTACGGCAGTTACCGGGTCAACATCGGCGCGATCGGCGCGCTCGTCGCCGTCGCGGCGTTCTGGGTCCTGCTCTTTCGCACCTACGCGGGCTTCCAGCTGCAGGTCGGCGGTCTCGCGCCGGCGGCGGCGCGCTACGCCGGCTTCTCGTCGCGCAACACCTTGTGGACGGCGCTGCTGCTGTCGGGCGGAATGGCCGGCCTGGCCGGCGGGCTCGAGGTCTCCGGGCCGCTCGGCCAGCTGACGCCGCACGTTCCGGCGGGCTACGGCTTCGCGGCGATCATCGTCGCCTTCGTCGGCCGGCTGCATCCGCTCGGCATCGTCTTCTCGGCGATCCTGATGAGCATGTTCTATATCGGCGGCGAACTGGCGCAGTCGCGCCTCGGCCTGCCGAAGTCGCTGACCGGCGTCTTCCAGGGCCTGCTGCTGTTCACGCTGCTCGCCTGCGACACGCTGATCGCCTACCGCATCCGCTGGAAGGCGGCGCGCGGCGGCGCCGCGCCGGCCGCGCCGGTTGCCGCAGCTGCCGACGGGGCGCTCAATCCGCTCGTCGCGACGAACACTCTGCCGGCGCGGGAGGGCGCGTGATGGACCAGGTCGCGCTTCTCATCGCCGCGACGCTCAACTCGGGGACCGTGCTCGCCTTCGCCGCGCTCGGCCTGCTCATCAACGAGCGCGCCGGAATCGTCAACCTGGGCGCCGAAGGGATGATGCTGGTCGCCGCCGTTGCCGGCTTCGCGGCGGCCGTGCATACCGGCAACGACTGGATCGCCTTCGGCGCCGGAGCGCTCGCCGGCGCCGTGCTCGCCGCCGCGTTCGGCGCGCTCGTCATCTGGCTCAACACCAACCAGTACGCGACGGGGCTGGCGCTGAGCCTGTTCGGCACCGGGTTCTCGGCCTTCGTCGGCATCCCGTACACGCAGGAAAAGCTCGGCGAGCGTGCGAGCTTCGAGATTCCGGGTCTCGCCGACCTGCCCTTCGTCGGCCCGGCGTTCTTTCGCCAGCACCCGATGGTCTACATCGCGATCGCGCTGACCATCGCGATCGCCTGGTTCCTCTATCGATCGCGCGCCGGCCTGGTGCTGCGCGCGGTCGGCGAATCGCCGGAATCGGCGCACGCGCTCGGCTATCCGGTGCGGCGGATCCGCCTGGCCGCGGTGATCTTCGGCGGGGCCCTCTGCGGCGTCGCCGGCGCCTACATCTCGGTCGTCTACACGCACCTGTGGGTCGAAGGAATGATCGCCGGCAAGGGCTGGATCGCGCTCGCGCTCACGACCTTCGCGACCTGGCGGCCGGCGCGCGTGCTGCTCGGCGCCTATCTGTTCGGCGGCGTGACGATGCTGCAGTTCCAGCTGCAAGGCGAGGGCGTGCAGATCTCGAGCCAGTTCCTGACGATGCTTCCCTACCTCGCGACGATCCTCGTCCTCGTCCTGATCTCGAGGAACGCGTCGTTCATCCGCGTCAACATGCCGGCCTCGATCGGCAAGCCGTTCTTCCCTGGCTAGCGTTGGCTCGATAATCTTTCTTCGTCCGGGCGCGACGCCTCTTCTTCATTCACGACCCAACACCACGGGGAGCCACCATGACAGGACTTTCGAAACGGACCTTCGTCCAGCTTGCCGGCTGGGGTTCGCTCGCGGCGATCGCCGCGCTGAGCGGATGCGGCAAGAAGGAAGAGACGACCCCGGCGGCCGCGACGCCGCCGCCCGCATCGGCGGCGATGGCCGCCGCGCCGGCGCCCGCGGCGAGCGGCCCCCTCAAGATCGCCTTCGCCTACGTCGGCCCGGTCGGAGACGGTGGCTGGACCTTCGCGCATGACAACGCGCGCAAGGCGCTCGAGAAAGAGCTCGGCGACAAGATCCAGACCTCGTTCGTCGAGAAGGTTCCCGAGGCGGCCGACGCCGAGCGGGTCTTCCGCGACATGGCGAGCCAGGGCAACAAGCTCATCTTCGGAACGACCTTCGGCTACATGGAGCCGATGCTCAAGGTCGCGGCCGACCTGCCCGACGTGAAGTTCGAGCACGCCACCGGCTACAAGACGGCGCCGAACATGAACGTGTACGACAGCCGCACCTACGAAGGTGCGTACATGGCCGGCGTCATCGCCGGCGGGATGACGAAGACCAACACGCTCGGCGTCGTCGGCTCGATCCCGATTCCCGAGGTGATCCGCAACATCAACAGCTTCACCCTCGGCGCCCAGTCGGTCAACCCGAAGGTCAAGACCAAGGTCGTCTGGGTCAACGAGTGGTTCAACCCGCCGAAGGAGACGGAAGCGGCGCAGTCGCTCATCAACGGCGGCGCCGACGTGCTGATGCAGAACACCGACTCGTCGGCCGTGCTGCAGACCGCGGGCAAGGCCGGCAAGTACGCGTTCGGCTGGGACAGCGATATGACGGCGTACGCGCCGAACGCGCACCTCGCTTCGTCGATCATCAACTGGGCTCCGTACTACATCAAGACGACGAAGGACGCGCTGGCCGGCACGTGGAAGGGTGACCAGCATTCCTGGTGGGGCGTCAAGGAAGGCGCGATCGACATCGTCTCGATCTCTGACAAGGTCCCTGCCGACGTCAAGGCCAAGGTCGACCAGGTCAAGGCCGGCCTGAAGGACGGCAGCTTCGTCATCTGGAAGGGCCCGATCACGAACAACGAGGGCAAGGAAGTGCTCGCCGCCGGAACCAGCGCCGACGACAAGTTCCTCGGCGGAATCAACTTCTTCGTCAAGGGTGTCGAGGGCAAGGTCCCCGGCGGAGACAAGAAGTAAGGACGCGCGCAACGATGGACTTCGGCAAGATCTCGCGCCAGCGGCTGCCCGAGCTGCTGCGCGCGATGCCGAAGGCCGAGCTGCACATCCACATCGAGGGCTCGCTCGAGCCAGAGCTGATCTTTGCCCTGGCGAAGAAGAACGGTGTCGCGCTCGCCTACCCGAGCGTGGCGGCGCTGCGCGCAGCCTACGCCTTCTGCGACCTGCAGAGCTTTCTGGACGTCTACTACGCAGGCGCCAGCGTGCTCCGGCACGAGGATGACTTCAAGGCAATGGCGATGGCGTACTTGCGCCGCGCCGCCGCCGACAATGTCGTCCACGCCGAGATCTTCTTCGACCCGCAGACGCACACCGCGCGCGGCGTGTCGATGGGCACGGTGATCGACGGCCTGGCGCATGCCTGTGCCCGCGCGCGGAGCGAGCTTGGAATCACCAGCTCGCTCATTCTTTGCTTCCTGCGCCACCTGAGCGAAGACGAGGCACTCGCGACGCTGCACGAGGCGCTGCCGTACCGCGAGCACTTCATCGGCGTGGGCCTCGACAGCAGCGAGCGCGGCCATCCGCCGGAGAAGTTCGCGCGCGTCTTCGCCGAAGCCGGAGCGCTCGGCCTGCGTCGCGTCGCCCACGCCGGCGAAGAAGGCCCGCCCGCCTACATCGAGAGCGCGCTCGACGTGCTGCACGCCGAGCGCATCGACCATGGTGTGCGTTGCGTCGAGAGCCTGGCGCTGGTGAAGCGCCTGGCCGCCGAAGGAATCGCGCTGACCGTCTGTCCGCTCTCCAACCTGAAGCTGCACGTCTTCGACACCCTCGCCGACCACAACCTCGGCGCGCTGCTCGCCGCCGGCCTGAAGG